>NZ_JAHLPO010000013.1:0-81946 GCF_018917925.1 Intestinimonas sp. MSJ-38
ATACCATCCGCTCGATCTTCCGCAGCAGGTGGGTTTCTGGAATCAGTGACTCTATATCTACGAAAAGCATTGCCATTTGTCTGCTTTGGTGTCCCATCATGCTGCATCCCTCCTATAACCATTTTACCACAGAAAGGATCTGCGCGCCACTTTGTCAACAGGTCCAAACCTTGACACTACCGGGGCATCCTCGTCTCGATCTTCAGTAAAAAGAAGAAATCCGAACCCATCTCCAACTTGGAAGATTAAGTTCGGATTTCTACCTTTTGGTCGGAGTGTAATTATAGGATTTCAGAAAACGCAGATATATCAATGGTTTGCTGGCAGTCGGCAAGAGGTATTTATTCTAAAAATTCAAAATAGCGAGAACAACGCCGCCTATGTAGACAGTAGGCGGCGTTTTATATAGCACAGTCAAATTACATTACTGTAGATATTGAAGCGCCAAAGCAATCAGCGCCAGACAGCGGTTGAAAAAATAGTCATAGTGTCGTATATCAACAATGTCGATTTTATTTGTTTCGTGATGTCTAATACGAAAATCGTTGCCGATAGTAGTTAATTCCTTAAACTCCGTAGAAAACAATGTCTTATAGGCATCTTGACCGCAGGCCATATCTTCAATTATTTTGTCTGCGGATTGCCTTTTGTCTAAATCTGCATAGTATGTCTTTAGTCGTTCTAATACATCCCATAGTTTTTCAACCGCATCTTTGTGCGATTGAAGATTAGGCTGCATATGTTTTTCAATGGCAAGGTCAAATAGTTCTCTCAATCCCGGCTCTTGAATTTGCGTACTCAAAGCAATAATGTCAGAAGTTAGTACCTCATGCACGGCCAACTGTTCTATAAGCCCGCTATCATTGAGCTTAAATGACACATTATCTCTTTGTAACGATGTATTGATTTCTGCTTGAAAAGCGGTTTTTTCTCGGGAGGATAACTCGTCATATTGAAGTTCAATTATATCAAATAGGAATGGTGTAAAATGTGCGGCTAAAATTTCATAATCAGAACATGGGGAAATATTCAAAACGCGGAGATCCACCACGGGAATTTCAAGGTGTTCATTTAAGCGTCGGACAGCTTGTTCTAAAGCATCGGTATTTTCTGTCCAGCTATCATAACGATTAGGTTGGTAGCGCATAGGCTCCCTAAATTCTAACATGATTTTGCAAATGTGTTTTTTGGCGTTTAAGTCTACAGAACCGCTAATATTATCAATAGGCTGTCCCTGACCATATACTACCAGTTCCTTGTAGCGCTCGGTAAAAAGACTATCAGGAAAACAGGGTTGAGTAGGTTCTATATAATTTCTTGCCCTATATACATCTCTCCCAGAAATATGTTGCGCTGGATATAATTCGTACCCATCAGTTCGGAGTAATTCATTGAACTTATCAAGATACCGTTTCCAATCTGATTTTTCATTTCGTACCGCGGGGTGCAACATTTCACACAAGAATTTCAATAGAGGTTCATCGCCATCACCATGTCGTAGATTGAAGCGATCATCAGAGAAAAACCAACAATCATCGTCATAGTCACCAAACCGAAGATGGCAACTAATATCTCCGAGTGCATTTCTGTATCTACTATCTTTAGAAGGCATTTTTTCTAAGTCATAAATTCTTGACAAAAAGGAAATCTCATCTATGCGTCCGTAAAAAGGAATTTTAACAGGATATTCCATTATGTAATCGCCAACATTGCTGTCATAGGCTGGCTCATCCAGATGAACAATGAAACCATCTTTGATAATATCCAAAATATCTTGGCGAGTAATTTCAGAAATATTATTCATAGACTTCCCCTCCTGCAGACATTAAATATAACTTAATTATAGCATAAATAGGAGAAATACGCTACCCCAACAGGACAACGGGCGGCGTTTTCATATATAACACCATGAAGGGAGGTCACTTTCACCCGGCCAGTCTGCGGACTGGCTTTTTTCATGCCACGAAAAGGAGGTTTGCAAATGGCAGATGATAAGAAAAACATTCCCGATGTAGCCTCACCTACTGAGGCACCCGCTCCTACGGTAGAAAATGTAGCTGTGCCGGAGCAGCCTGCTCCCGAGCCTGCGCTGACCGACGCAGAGGTGGTCATGCTGGAGCATGAGGGGCAGGCGGCGCTCTTTGAAATGGGCGAGGCCGTGCCTAATCCCGCTGACGCTGTTACCCACGCCGAGGTGGAGGAGCCTGCCACTCCCGAAGTCCCCAAAGACGAAAAGGAGCGGGCGCAGCCGCCCACTCCCGGCAAGGACGCCCCTGCCCCGGCACATTCCGTCAAGGTGGTGGATTTTGCCGCTGCCCGTGACGAGGCGGCCAAGGAGGAGAAAAAGGCGGTCAAGCAGAAGCCGCCTGCCGAAAAGGACAAGGCTGCCAAACCCGGCAGAGGCCGTCCGCCCAAGGAAGGCAAGGCTACTCCCGATAAGGCAAAGCCGCCCAAACCTCGGGACAAAAAGTCCCAAAGCAAGCCCGCCCCGGAGAAGCCTGTCGTGGATAAGGGCAGCGCTCCCGCCGGTGCGGAGGTCACGCCGGAGCCGTCTGCGCCCCGTGACGCCACCCGCGCCGAAAAAGAGGAGATCGTCTATCTCAACCTGTCCGATCTGCACCCGTTCAAAAATCATCCCTTTGGTGTCCGGGACGATGCGGAGATGCAGGGGCTTGTGGAGTCGGTCAAGGCAGCGGGTGTCAATCAGCCTGCGCTGGTGCGTCCCCGTGAGGATGGCGGCTATGAGATCATCGCAGGCCACCGCCGCCAGCGGGCAAGCGAGCTTGCCGGATTTGCGAATATGCCATGTATCGTCCGCAACATGACGGACGATGAGGCCATTCTCGCTATGACGGATGACAACCTCCGCCACCGTGAGCGTATTTTGCCCACGGAAAAGGCGCAGTCGCTCAAAATGCAGGTGGAGGCTATCAAGCACCAAGGCTCCCGCCCCGGCGAGGAGGACAAGGATGCCGGAAAACGCTCCACGCAGGTCGTGGGAGATCGCAACGGCATGAACTACAAGCAGGTGCAGCGGTATATCCGCCTGACCGAGCTTGTGCCGGATTTGCAGAAAATGGTGGACGAGAAAAAGCTGGCGTTCACCCCGGCGGTGGAGATCTCATTCATCCGCCCCAAAAATCAGAGGTATATCGCCGTGTCCATCGAGGGGCAGCAGTCCTCGCCCTCGCTGTCGCAGGCGCAGAAAATGCGAGAGCTGGACAAGGACGGCAAGCTCAACGGTGATGTGATCGACGGTATTCTGTCGCAGGAGAAAAAGGAGGTAGACAAGGTGATCATCAATAGTGCAGAGTTGGAAAAGTATTTCGGCAAGGACAAGTCCCCGAGGGAAATGAAAGACAAGATCATTTCTTTGCTGGATGACTGGAAGGCCAAGCAGCCGCCCGAGCTGGGCAAGCCCGAAAAGAAAATGGATTTGGAAAAGTGACCTTGGGACTTTTTGTCCCGAGGTCTTTCGTTTCCCCGAATGGCTCTTGTGGTTATATCCCCCGTCGCCGCCCGTATTCCAGCATGGCCGGGAGCGGGCGGTCAAGGGCTGGCCGCTGTTTTCAGCGGCCAGCCCTTGACCGCCTGTCCCGGCTATGCTTTTTCTCCGGCAAGCGGCGGGGGTATATCCTCCAGAGCCGCCCCCTTTCCCAAGAATGGGAAAGGGCGTGGGGTTTGGGTTGAACTACTACATTACAAAACGGAGGTATTTTACAATGAAACGACCCCTTGCGTACATTACCGCCGCATGGTGCGGCAGCGATCACGAAAACACGAAGCTGGCGGCGCAGTATTGCCGCACGGTGTATGAGGCGGGCTTTTCGCCTATCTGCCCGACGCTCTATCAGCCCCTTTTCCTCAATGACGCCGTTCCAGAGGAACATAAGAGCGGCATCGACATGGGGCGCGACCTGCTCCGCCGCTCTCATGTGCTGGTGGTGTGCGGTCATACCGTCACCGAGGCCATGAAGAACGACATCGCCGTTGCCCAGCGGCTCGGGATCACCGCCACCACCCTTGAGGGCATATTGACCGTCAAGGGACAGGGACGCAGATAAGATGACGGCGCTCCGGCTGGGGAGCCTGTTTGACGGGATCGGCGTGTTCCCGCTGGCGGCGGTACGCTGCGGTATTGAGTCGGTATGGGCAAGCGAGATCGAAAAAGCCCCTATCTCCATCACCAAGCGCCACTTTCCCGATATGGCGCATTTGGGGGATGTGACAAAGCTGGACGGGCGGGATCTCCCGCCTGTCCATATCATCACCTTTGGCTCACCGTGTCAAAATCTCTCGCAGATCGGCAACCGCAAGGGACTTGCGGGAGAAAAGTCCAGCCTGTTCTTTCAAGCTATCCGCATTATCCGTGAAATGAGGGAGGCGACAAATGGTCTATTTCCAGCAATCGCTGTTTGGGAAAATGTCATGGGAGCGTTTTCATCAAATGACAGGATGGATTTTAGAGCCGTCCTATCCGCTTCCACAGACACCGATATTTCAATGCCTGCTTCTGGAAGATGGGCAGGAGCCGGAATGGTGCGAGGGCGAACACCTGACCTCTGCTGGCGGCTCATGGACGCCCAGCATTGGGCAAGCCCCCGGCTGGCACGACGGCAGCGCATCTTTCTTGTGGCAGACTTTGGAGGACGGCGTTCCCACGAAATACTTTTTAAGCCCCGCACAATGCAGTCACTTCCTGCACTTGGCGGAGATCGCGGGCTGCCCGCCGCCTGCGGAGATCGAGGCTCTTTTATTGAAGCAGGGTGGCGCGTACCAGTTACCCGACCCTTTCAATGCTTCCGTATGCGGGCGTCCGCCAAGGAGCGGACGGAAACAGCGTTCCGAAACAGCTTCGGACTGCCAACTGACCCTTTTCCCACTCTGTTAGCGGGCGGCATTTCGCCCTTTGCCTTTTGGTATGAGGACGATCCCGCCGGGGGCTGTGTCCGCTTTCCCACGGAAACGGAATGTGAGCGGCTGATGGGGCTGCCGGAGGGCTGGACAAGGTACGGTGCGGACGGCGAGGAAATTCTATCCTCCCACCGCTACCGGGCGTTGGGAAACGCCATCGCGCTGCCCTGTGCCGAGTACATCATGGCTGGGATCGCGGAGGCACTGACAAAAGGAGGTGCAAATGACGGTATTTGAAGCCTACATTACCAACCTCGGCAAATATGCCGAGGGGCAGCTTGTGGGCGAAACGCTGAAATTTCCGGCCACCACGGAGGAGGTGCAATCGCTCTTAAAAAATATCGGCGTGGACGGCGTGCGGTATGAGGAGTTTTTCATCACCGCCTTTGACGGCGATGTGATGGGCTTATACGACTATCTCACCGAGTATGAAAACTTGGACGAGCTGAACCATCTGGCGCACCTCATTTCCGAACTGGACAGCGACGAGATCGAAACGCTGGAGGCCGCGCTCAACAAGGGCGACCACACTTCCAGCGTGGCAGACATCATCAACCTCGTTCACAATCTGGACTGCTACGACCTGCGCCCCGGCGTGACCGACAATGAAACGCTGGGGCGCATCTATGTGGAGGACATGGAACTGCTGGATGTGCCGGACAATGTGCTGCCCTACTTCGATTTTGAAGCCTATGGGCGGGATATGCGGATCAACGAGGGCGGCCACTTCGCCCCCACGGGCTATCTGACCCGCAGCGGCGATTTCAAGGAGGTGTACCACGGCATCGAGGACATTCTCGCCGAACACCGCATTTTTGCGTACTCCAAGTTGAATATCCGGGAGCAGATGGCGGCCTACAAGGAGGTCATAGACCGTTCCTCTTTGGAGGGCGAGCACCTGCACCCGAGAAAGGAGCATGATGACCGCTGACCTTGGGACATTTTGTCCCAAGGTCATATTTCTATCAGAGAGGAGGCGATGACGGCTGGTAGACGAGGATATTTCCCGGCGCACGATTGCTATATCGGTGAAAGCGTCGAAGCTGACCGCCCGGGGGCTTGCCTATGTTGTCCGGGCGGTGGGACGCAAGATCGCCAAGGCGCACCGGGCAAAGCAGACACCTCACGGCAAGCAGACCGTGAAAAAGCTCATGCTCATGGCACATCCACCAGCAGCCTTGAACTGTCCGGGGATACAAAGCTCTTTGACCGGGTAGCCCGGAAGTGGAATGTGGACTATGCCTTTTATCAGACCGAACCGGGGAAATACCTGCTGTTCTTTAAGTCCGGGCAGGCGGACGCTATGACCGCCTGCTTTTCGGAATACTCCCGCAAGGTGCTGGATAAGGCCAAGTCCCGCCAGCCCACGATTCCCGAACAGATGAAGCAGGCGGAACAGCAGCTTGCCAAGGAAAAGCCTCAGAAAGAACACATTAAGGAGGCCGTGCATGGTGACAGATAAGCTCCGTAAATATGTGCTGCCCAACATTCCCTATGTGTTCATCGGCTGGATATTCCTCAAGCTGGGGACGGCCTACCGTCTGGCGGCGGGCGGCGATTTTGCTCATAAGTTTATCGGCTTGGGACAGACCGTCGGCGTGGCCTTTGCCGACTTTGCCCCCGGCCTTGCCCCCTTTGACTGGCTGGTGGGCATTGTGGGGGCGGTGGCGTTCCGCCTGCTGATCTACTTCAAAAGCAAAAGCGCAAAGAAGTTTCGCCGGGATGCGGAATACGGCACAGCCCGATGGAGTGCATAATTTTAAGTGTAAATGACACATACATGGACGCACAGGAGGTTATGCACATGACTGATTATAGCAAAATTACAGCCCTTTACTCCCGCCTTTCCGTGGGCGACGAGGACAGGGACGGCGGCGAGAGCAACAGCATACAGAACCAAAAAATATTTTTGGAGAACTATGCCAGAGGGCAGCACCTAACCAATATCCGGCACTACATCGACGATGACGAAAGCGGCAGGTTTTTTGACCGTTCCGCCTACTCCCGCATGATGGACGATGTGGAAAACGGGAAAATCGGTGTCTGCATTATGAAAGACCTCACCCGCTGGGGGCGCGACTATCTCCAAGTCGGCAACGCTATGGAGATATTCAGACGGAACAATGTGCGCTTTATCGCGGTCAACAACGGCATTGACAGCGAGAAGCCCGACACATTGGAGTTTGCGCCCTTTATCAATATCATGTCGGAGTGGTATGCAAAGGACATCAGCAAGAAAGTGAAAACGGGCATTAAGACCAAAGGCATGGGTGGAAAGCCGATTGCCACCGAAGCCCCTTACGGCTATATCAAAGCCCCGGATAACAAGGACTTTTGGATAATCGACGAGGAAGCCGCCGAGGTTGTACGCCTTATTTTCCGTCTGTTTTTGGACGGGAAAAACCGAAACCAAATCGCCGTATATCTGACACAGGAGCAAATCCCGTCCCCCACTTTCTACATGAAAGACCGCGGGCGGGGAACCTGTAAAAATAAGACGCTAAATGAGGATAACCGCTGCAAGTGGAACAAAGCCACCTTGACCAATATCCTCACACGGCAGGAGTATTGCGGCGATGTAGTCAACTTCAAGACTACAAAGCATTTCCGGGATAAACATAACCACTATGTAGACCGGAGCCAGTGGCACATCACAGAAAATGTGCATGAGCCGATTATCAGCCGCAGCGATTTTGAAACCGTACAGCGGATTTTGAAAAACGCGCCCGTCAAACGCCCCAACGGGGACGGGGAAATCCACCCTCTGTCCGGCTTGCTTTTCTGTAAGGACTGCGGCGCAAAAATGCACATTCGTATAGATTACCGGAACGGCGGCAAGCGCCATGTTGCCTATTGCAGCGAGTACCACAAGGGAAAAGCCAAGAACCCCAAATGCCATTCCCCGCACATCATGGACGCGGACTTGCTCATGCAGACCATCGCGGAAGTGCTGAAGAAAATCGAGGACTATTCTATCAGCAATCGGGCGGAGTTTGAAGCATTAGTGAAAAAGAACCTTGCCATGCAGCAGACCGACCAGACCAAGAAACAGCAGAAGCGTATTCCGCAAATCACAACGCGCCTTGAACAGATTGACAAGGTACTGAATAAGCTCTATGAGGACAACGCCCTCGGCACGATCCCGCAAGACCGCTATGAGCAGATGTCGCAGAAGTATTCGGAAGAATACTACGCGCTGAAAGCGGAGCTTGCCACGCTCCAAGAGCAGCTATCCGCTTACGAGAACGCGGGAGGACGGGCGCAGAAGTTTTTGAAGCTGACGGAACGCCATGCCGCCTTTACCGACCTAACCCCCGCCATTCTCAACGAGTTTATCAGCCGGATTGAAGTGCATGAGCGCGACCAGAAAAGGGCGAGATACGCAATCCAGCACATCAGCATATATTTCAATTATATTGGCAAGTTTGAGAATGAAGTGACACAGCTTGCAGAACCGACCGAGCAGGAAATCCGGCAAATGCGGGAGGAAATCGAAGAAGCCAAAAAGGAAAAGAGCCGCGCCTACCACCGGCAGTATTCAAAGGAGTACCGGGCGAGAAACCTTGAAAAGCAGCGAGAGTATGACCGTATCAAGGCGCGGGAATACCGGGCAAGGAGAAAGGCGCAGGCAGCCGCCGCACAGCCTACACAGTAAAACAGAATAACCGTCAACCAAGAGGGATTTTCCGAACTACGGGAAATCCCTCTTTTGCGCCAAAGAAAGGAGCCGCCTATGGCAGAACAGACCCCCGACAGTATCATCACGACCCAGAGGAACGGGCAGACCATTGTTGCGGAGTTATTTTTCAATCACAGCAGCACAGAAACATTCCGCGACAAGCTGCTCAAACTGGTACTTGCCGACAGCTCGCGTTTATCCGCGTCTGACGGTCAAGAGCCGGAAAAAACAGAAATCCTGCGATAACAGCCGCCCCGACGATACACTCCCTGTCCGGGCGGTTTCTATTTGAAAATCCTCATTTTCCCCAAGTCAAGAGCCGGGAAAAACGCCCGAAAAATGCCCCTATTGCGTAACAGGGGCGCAGAAAGGAGAGTTTATGAGAACAGGGCTTACGAAGCAGGAAAAGACCACCGATATTTGGTTTGACGAGAAAGACCCGCTAATCCATATCCGCACCCACAACACCGACTTAAAGAAGCGGCTTGCCGCCTATGCCGGACAGTACCCCGACCAGTGCCGCCAGACCGACGCAGACCCCGAAACGGGCTGCATGGAGTTTGATATTGCAAAGGGGCGTTTCTCTTTCCGTCTGACCGCCCCATACAGTGAGGAACGGAGGAACGCCGCCAGCAAAGCGGCAAAGAAACATTCCGGCAACTTGACACACCCTATTCAAAAAGATGTGGTATAATTTTTTTGAAAAACTTTTGGATTTGATGTAGTATTCGCCGCTAAAACCGTAGTATATAGGTGAAGCCGGAAAGGAGGCGGTGCGATTGATGGAAGATGAAAAAATCATTGACTTGTTTTTCGTGCGTTCAGAGCAGGCCATACGAGAGCTGGATAATAAATACGGAAAAATATGTCACAACTTCTCGTATAATATCGTGAACAGCAGACAGGACGCGGAGGAATGCGTGAATGACGCCTATCTGGGCGCATGGAACGCAATCCCCCCGGCGAAGCCCAACCCTCTGCTTTCTTACATCGTAAAAATCGTTCGGAACATTTCATTGAAGATTTATTACAGAAAGGAAGCAGCCAAGCGAAACAGCATTTATACGATCGCCATGCAGGAAATCGAAGCCTGTATCACAGACCAGAACACCGTAGAAGATGAAATTGAAGCCAGAGAGTTAGCCCGTATTATCGAGAGCTTTTTGGACACGCTGACCGTCGAAAACCGCGTCATCTTCATGCGCCGCTATTGGTTTTCCGATAGCTGCAAGGACATAGCCGAGCGAGTGGGTCTGACGGAGAAAAACATATCCGTCCGACTTACCCGCATCCGCAAGCAAATGAAAAACTATCTAATTGAAAGAGAGGTGTTCGTATGAATACAAAAAAGTTTTCGGAAGCAATGGACGAACTTGATGATAAATACATTAACGAGGCCATTCAGTATCAACGAGCAAAGCAAAAGCATAATTGGTTTCTGAAAGGGGCAATAGCTGCTTGCTTATGCTTGTGCATTGCTATTGGATGGCTTGTATACGATCCATCTTCTGATTTTGTTTCGGTACCAGGTTTGTTCACTATTACTGCATACGCATTATCTCCAAGTGAGGAATTGGGTTTCATGGAAGAATATGAAATGGTACAAGGTATTGAAATGCCCGTAGAATATGGTTGGAGCCAGGAAGTGTCCTGTGTACCGGGGCTGCCCTTCAAGTTGTCAATGGCTGATTGGCCAAATGCTACATTTGATATTTCTGTTGATGGAGGACATTTTGTACTTTGGGTCGATGATAAAATAATTCCTATGGATTCCACTTTTAGTGTCAATAATGATACGAACATATACTGGGTAGACTATCTAGATGAAACAGAGACCGAATCTCATGTAGGAACTTACGCCGCAAATAAAGTCTACGCCGATATGGTGGTGCGCGATGGCGATAACATTATTGGATATGCAGTTATCAAAATCTATACACACGACCCCGAAGATCAACATGTTCGAACCTTCGGTGCCATGTTGCTACAATCTGTTTCATTCCCTCTGGTTAATAGCGAGTATCAAAATGTTACAGAGGAATATGTAAAGTCGCAGATTGAACAGATAAAGCTGGCAGATTAAAATACTGTTAAAAATATAGCACTCGCAAAGGGCAGTTGTTTCAAGAGAGAAGCAACTGCCCTTTGCCTATCTCGACAGACAGAAAGGAGCCACCCATGACAAAACCCAGGGAGAAAACCCACGAGGAATTAACTGCCGAGATTGAGCAGAACAAGAAGAAAATCCGGCAGTTTGAGAACCGGGAAAAGATGTTGCGTCAGAAGCTATCCAAAGAGGAACGCCGAACGCGCAGCCACCGCCTTATCGTCCGGGGCGCGGTCTTTGAAAGCATTGTGCCGGAAGCAAAGAACATGACCGACGAGGAAGCCGCAGCACTTCTCCGGCTTGCATTGACGAGTGAACCAGCGCGGGAATATCTGAAAAAACGAGCCGAAAGCGGGAACGCCGAATAAATCCCTTTGGAACAAAGGGCGCACTTATACACCCTTACGGGCGTGTGCGCTCTGCCGAGGGCTTATCTCCGCACAGGGAACTTTCCCCGCGCTACGATATGGCGGCTTTGCCGCAACAAGGGGCTGCACCCCTTGCGCCGCTTCGCGGCTATCCCTGCACACCCACAAAAACAGTACACCCGCCGTTGGCGTCTGTACCATTTTTGCGGGTTTTATTATCCTATCCGGGAGGTGATACCCATAGCCATTTACCATTGGAACATCGGCATTGTGAGCCGAGGAAAAGGCAAATCAGCCGTTGCCGCAGCCGCCTACCGAAGCGGTGAAAAGCTGACAAACGAATGGGACGGAATGACCCATGACTACACCCGCAAAGGCGGCGTTGTCCATACAGAAATCATGCTGCCGCCCCACGCACCGCCCTCATTCGCTGACCGTTCAACCTTGTGGAACAGCGTGGAGCTTTACGAGAAAGCCGGGAACGCCCAGCTTGCCAGAGAGATTGACGCGGCGCTCCCCATAGAATTATCCAGAGAGGAACAGATCCGGCTTGTCCGGGAATACTGTTCCTCTCAATTTGTTTCCAGAGGAATGTGTGTGGATTATGCCATTCACGACACCGACAAAGGCAATCCCCATTGTCATATTATGCTTACCATGCGTCCCTTTAACGAGCGCGGCGCATGGGCGGCGAAATCCAAAAAGGAATATGACCTTGACGAAAACGGCGAGCGTATCCGCTTGCCAAGCGGCAGATACAAGACGCACAAAATTGACCTTACAGGCTGGAACGACAAGGACAACACCCTCTTGTGGCGCAAGGCGTGGGCTGACTTTACCAACGACTTTTTGGAGAGGAACGGAAGCCCGGAGCGCATCGACCACCGCAGCAACGCCGAGCGCGGCATAGACGAGATACCCACCGTCCACATGGGCGTGGCGGCTTGCCAGATGGAGAAGAAAGGTATCGCCACCGAGAAAGGCGAACTGAACCGAAATATCCAAAAGACAAACCGCCTTATCCGGGAAATCCGGGCGCAGAGTGGGAAGCTCAAAGAATGGATTGCCGACCTGTTCAAAGCGCGGGAAACCGCCCCGGAGCAGCCGCCGCAATCTCCTAACCTTGCAAAGCTGCTGATGAAGTATTTGAGCGTTCAGAGAGAAAAGAGCCGGAAGTATTCGCAGAGTTGGCAACAGCAGCACGCAACCGATGAATTGAAAACCATAGCGGCGGCGGTCAACTATCTTTCCGAGCATGGTATCTCTAATCTTGATGAGCTGGACGCTTCTCTTTCCTCTGTCAGCGATAAAGCCTATTCAATCCGGGAGGGAATGAAAACCGCCGAGCAGCGCATGAAAGAACTGCAAAAGCTTATTGAGTACGGCAGAAATTATCAAACCTACAAGCCCATACAGGACGAGTATCGGCAAATCCGCTGGAAAGGAAAACAGGAGAAGTTTGCGGAAGCCCGCCGCGCCGAGCTTACCCTATGGAACGCGGCAAACCGCTATCTCCATGCAAATCTGCCGAAAGGAACAAAGACCTTGCCTATTGCGGAATGGGAACAGGAATATGCTGACCTCAAAACACAAAGGGACAGCGATTATACCAAACTGAAAGAGACCCGCGCCGAGGTTGCCGAGCTTCAAAAAATCCGCAAATGCGTGGATATTGCACTCCGCGCCGACCAGCCGGAACAGACACAGAACCGCGCCAAGCGGCATGAACAGGAGCGATAAAGGAAAGGACGGGCAAGCTACTTTGCCTGTCCGTCCTAAATGTTTTCCGATAAAATGGACGCTATTGATTCCTAATATTAAAACCAACTTGCTCTTTCGTCCCTAAATTCGGGCAGGTCACTATGCTCATAAGGATTATAATTATTCAAATTGCAGCCAAACTCTTTCAATGATTTTATTTTATTATCCTTTGTCCATTCAACCAGGGAAATTCCATCAAATTCCTCTATGCTCCCATTGTTCATTTCATTTTTGAAATACCACTCCACAATCGTCTGATTTCCTTTGTGGAAAAATTGTTTGATTTCCCAAGCAACGACTTTGCCACGAGTATTCCATTCCTGAAACCAGTGTTTTACGATTTGACGGTTATTATATTTTGGACCCCAACTTTCAGTATAAATTATATCTTCTGCAAAAATATTATCAATACCTAAATCCTGTTTTGTAAGCCACATTTCAAACCATAAGTGAATATTTTTTTCTCTTTCATTCACAATCCAGCACCTCACTAACTTCCGATTTTTCGGTTTCATTCTACATCAAAACTATGAACAATTCAATCACAGAAAGAGAGGTATCAGCCATGTATTACACCCAAGAACAGATAGACCACGCCAACCAAGCCGACCTTGTTTCTTTCCTGCAATCACAGGGCGAGCAGCTTACCCGCGCCGGGAACGAGTACCGCTGGAAACGGCACGACAGCTTGACTGTCCGGGGAAACAAATGGTACAGGCACAGCCAGAGCAAGGGCGGCGCACCCATTGATTTTGTCATGGAGTTTTACGGCAAGAGCTTTACCGAAGCCGTTGAACTTCTCACAGGAGAGAAAGGCGCAGCCCCACCTCCGGACAGCCCCGCGCCCCTCTCCGACTTCCGATTGCCGCCCCGCAGCCCCACCGCCGAACAAGTGAAAAGGTATCTTACCGAAGCCCGCCGCATTGATGAAGATGTGACGGGCTTTTTCATTTCCAGCGGCGATATTTACGAGGAAGCCGCCCATCACAACGCCGTATTCGTCGGCAGAGATGAAAGCGGCATACCGAGATACGCCCACCAGCGCGGCACAGCCGGGAGCTTCCGGCTTGATGTGAAAGGCAGCGACAAAGCCTTTAACTTCTGCTACCGGGGCGAGGGCGAAAGGCTGTTTGTCTTTGAAGCACCGATTGACCTTTTATCTTTCCTCTGCCTGTTCAAAAAGGAATGGCAGAAACAAAGCTACCTTGCACTGGGCGGCGTGGGAGAAAAAGCCCTGCTGCGTTTCCTTTCTGACCGTCCGAACATCAAGACCGTTTATCTCTGCCTTGACAGCGACAACGCCGGAAACGACGCTTGCAGCCGCCTTGCAGAGCTTGTGCCGGAGGGCTTGACCGTCCACCGCCTTGTGCCGCTTTACAAGGACTGGAACGAGGTATTGCAGCACCGGGCAGAAATCACAGACGGGAAGTATATCCGAGAAGCGATTTACGGCTTGAAAGAGCCGCCGCAGGAAGAAACCGTTGAGATTATCCGCATGAGCGAGGTAGACACGCAGACCGTTGAATGGCTATGGGAGCCGTATATCCCCTTTGGGAAAGTAACCATAGTACAGGGCAACCCCGGCGAGGGCAAGACCACCTTTGCCCTACGCCTTGCCGCCGCCTGCACCACTGGGCGCGAGCTTCCCACAGGACAGCCCTTGCCCCCGTTCAATGTGATTTACCAGACCGCCGAGGACGGTTTGGGAGATACCGTCAAGCCCCGCCTTATCGAAGCCGCCGCCAACCTTGACCGGGTACTTGTCATTGACGAAGCCAAGCGCGAGCTATCCCTATCCGATGAACGCATTGAGAAAGCCATCATGCAGACCAGGGCGCGGCTGATTATTCTTGACCCCATACAGGCGTATGTGGGCGAGAAAACCGACATGAACAAGGCAAACGAGATACGCCCCATTTTTCGCCGCCTTGCCGATGTTGCGGAGCGTACTGGGTGCGCCGTTGTGCTTATCGGACACTTAAACAAATCAGCTGGAGGGCAGAGCGCATACCGGGGATTAGGTTCTATCGACTTCCGCGCCGCAGCAAGGAGCGTCTTGCTGATCGGGCGCGTGAAGCGAGAACCGAATGTGCGCGTTATCGTCCATGACAAATCTTCCCTTGCGCCGGAGGGCAAGCCCGTTGCCTTTTGCCTTGACCCGGAAACGGGCTTTTCGTGGATAGGCGAATACGACATCACCGCTGACGAGCTGCTGTCCGGCGCGGGCGGCAACACCGCCACCAAGACCGAACAGGCGGAACGGCTGATACTTGACCTGTTGGCAGACGGGAAAGAGCTTGCCAGTGAGGACATTGTAAAAGCCGCAGCCGAAGCCGGAATATCCGAAAGGACGGTACAGAACGCCAAGCGCAACATGGGCGGCATTTTAGGCGCAAGGCGTGTCGGCGGTCAATGGTACAACTTCATCAAGAAGAAGCCACCCGAACCCGCAAGCTGAAAGTGCAAAACGCAGAGCCTTTGCGCTTTGCACTTTCGCACTTTCACGATAATTTGCGTCAATAACTCAAAAAAGCACTTGACAAAACGCTTCATGGGGCAACGAAAAAGACATCAAGCCTTTTGTCGATCCCAAGTTTGAAAACAATATGCTGCTGACCGCCACGGAACGGCTCACCATGAATACCCGCCCGAAAAATCCCGCCAACGCCCGCAACCTCAATTTCTGCGGAATCGGCTCGTCCGGCTCCGGCAAGACCCGCTTTTGGCTCACGCCCCAACTCCTGCAAGCTCATTCTTCCTATGTGGTGGTAGACCCCAAGGGCGGTGTGCTGGGGCAGGTCGGCTCGTTTTTGCAAAAGCGGGGATATAAGATCAAAGTGTTCAACAGCATTGATTTTTCAAAATCCATGCACTATAACCCGCTGGCGTATATCAAGACCGAGGCGGACATTCTAAAGTTTGTCAACGCCCTCATTTCCAACACCAAGGGCGAGGGCAAGGAGGGCGACCCGTTCTGGACGAAGGCGGAAACGCTTTTGTATTGCGCCCTGCTGGGCTACATCATTTTTGAGGGAGCCGAGGGGGATCGCAACATGAATACGCTGGTGGACATGATCTCCGGCATGGAGGTCAAGGAGGATGACGAGGATTTTCTCAACGCCGTGGACTATATGTTCAAGGGGCTGGAACAGCGTAAACCGAATTGCTTTGCGGTGAAGCAGTATAAAAAATACAAGCTAAACAGCGGCAAAACCGCAAAAAGTATCTTGATTTCCTGCAGCGCTCGGCTTGCTCCCTTTGATATTCCCCAGCTTCGGAAGATCATGTCCTATGACGAACTGGAGCTTGACCGCATGGGAGATCGCCGCACGGCGACCTTCTTCTGCATCAGCGACACGGACAGCACCTACAATTTCCTTGTGGCGCTGGCCTTTTCGCAGATGTTCAATCTTCTGTGCGAACGGGCGGACAATGTTCACGGCGGGCGGCTGCCCCATCATGTGAGGGTGCTGTGGGACGAGGCGGCCAACACCGGACAGGTGCCGAATTTGGAAAAGCTGGTGGCGGTCATCCGCTCACGGGAGATCAGCCTGTGCCTGCTGTATCAGCAGCTTGCCCAATGCAAGGCCATTTACGATAAGAACGCGGAAACCATCCTTGGCAACATGGACAGCGTTTTATTCCTTGGTGGCCGTGAGGCCAGCACCATTAAGGAAATTTCGGAGAACTGGCTGGGCAAGGCAACCATCTCCATACAGACCGAGGGGCGCTCCCGTGGGCAGTCCGAAAGCTACAGCCAGAACACCCAGCGGCTGGGGCGGGAGCTGATGACCCCAAGTGAGCTTGCCACCATGCCCGGAGATCGGTGCATTTTGCAGCTCCGGGGGCTACCGCCGTTCTACTCCAAGAAGTACGATTTGAAGCAGCACCCCAACTACCGCTTTACGGCGGAGGCCGATAAAGTGAAAAACGCCTTTGACCTCGACAGGCTCATTGACCGCCGCAGGCGACCGAGCATGAGCGAGGAATGTGAGGTGTACGAGGCGACCGTGCCGGACGAGGCGCTCACAGACGAGGGCGAGGACATTCTCAACTATGACGACCTCGACGACCCGGACGCTTTTGTATAGAGCTTTGGGACATTTTGTCCCGAAGTAGCAGGCTGCCGCCCACAAGGGCGGCTTTTTTCATGGCCGGGTATATCCCGGAGAAACGGAGGAATATATGCAGTTTTTCGCTTCTGCCATCACCACTTTGCAGACCCTTGTGATCGCCCTCGGCGCTGGCCTTGGCGTGTGGGGCGTGGTCAATCTGCTGGAGGGCTATGGCTCGGACAACCCCGGCGCTAATGCTCATGTACGGTAAAGTAACAAACAAGAATTTGATTGATAGCCACCCTACTATTCCTTTGGTTCACATTGTAATTTGGAAAGATTAGTGTAAAATATTTTGTGAGAAAGTGTAGACAACTTTGAGCATAAAAAATCGGGAAAACGATTTTCAAAAAGTGTAGAATCTATAAATGCAGAGGAGGTAACAACATGGAATGGAGTGAAAGTATCAGCGAAGCCATTAACTATATTGAAAGCCATATCACAGAAGAATTAACGATTGCGGATATTGCAAAACAAGCAATCATTTCTCCATATTATTTTCAAAAAGGGTTTTCTATGCTTTGTGGTTTTACAGTTGGGGAATACATCAAAAGGCGTAGACTAACGCTTGCTGGAAGTGAAATTGTTTCCACCGACAGGAAAATAATTGATATTGCGCTTGAGTACGGATATGATTCGCCGGATAGTTTTACAAAAGCATTTCTTCGTTTTCATGGTGCTACTCCTACTGCCATACGCAAAGGAGAGGCAATGATAAAGTCATTTGCCCCTCTGAAAATCAAACTAATTTTAACAGGAGGTTATACGATGGACTACAAAATTGTTAAAAAAGCGCCGTTTACCGTGGTTGGAGTATCGAGGGTATTCAAGTATGAAACCGCTGATACTGAAATCCCTAAATTCTGGGTGGACTTTAATCAGTTAGGAAAACACACACTCATTGACAGTATGTATGGAATATCCATAGACAACGATATGAGCGGCAATGAATTTGAATATCTGATTGCCGATAACTATAACCCGCTCAACGAAATTCCGGCTGATTTTGTTACACAGGTTATTCCCGAATATACATGGGCTGTCTTTCCGTGTAAAGGTGCGCTTGCAAACACTTCATCTTTACATGACATTCATGAAAAGATTTTTTCGGAGTGGCTGCCGCAGAATAAAGACTACGAAATCGCAGCCGGGTATCATATTGAGATGTACAGTAACCCGAATGATTATGCGAAAGGCACCGGGGATAAAGATTATTACAGCGAGATATGGATTCCTGTTCGCAAAAAGTAAAATTGCCTAAGCAAAGTAGCAAAACCAGCCGAGCCAGTCAACGGTAAAATGAACGGGCTTCGCCCGCCGTTGACAGCCCCGTCTGTCCTTGCTGGTGGGTAATCAAGGGGCGACAGCAAAAAGTGCTGCCGCCCTTTCCCATAATCGAAGAAAGGGGGATTTTCCGTGACTGAATACGAAGCCTATCAAGAACATATCCGCTATACCCATGATACCTATTGCCGGATTGTTATTCGCCATGCGTCCTTTGACGCTGCCCGTATGCTGGCGGCGAGGTGGAAACGGGAAATCTCCCTTGAATATCTGACCGAAGAAAAGTTTGTTCCACTAAGCACCACAGACGAGTATTTTCAAGTGCCGGACTATGGCGAAACTTATCCGTTTTCTGTCCGGGGGCAGACGATATTTTTAGATAGCTGTTCCCTTGCGGCTGCTCTTGCGGAGCTGCCGGAACAGACGCAGGAGGAAATCTTTTTGTATTACTTCCAGCACTTGACGCAGAAAGAAATCGGAGAGCAAAGCGGCTGGACACGCAGCACAATCGGGCGGCATATTCAGCTTGCCTTGAAGCGGCTGAAAAAGGAAATGGAGGTGTTGTCCTATGAGTAACCGACTTCTCCCCTGTGACACGATAATAAAGGCACATGAGGGCGACCCCATAGCGATACAAGCTGTCCTTGACCGATATGCCGGGTATATCCGCTATTTCTCCAAAATGAACGGCTATTATAATTCTGATATGGAGGACTACATCAGAACAAAGCTGATTGAAAGCCTGTTCAAGTTCCGGCTTGACCGATAACATAAAAACTGAATATCCCGCCGCCCCGCAGCAGCACATGAAGCAGTAAATCCGAAAAAGATTTGCTGCTTTTTTTGCGCCCATTTTTGGCAAATTTCCAAAAGTTCCGTATTAGACATTGAAGCTAAAAAGGCTGCCATTTTTTTAGACAGCGGGCAAAACGCAGCTTCCGAAACGCCTTATTGTCGGGAAAGACCACGCCGCAGGAAAAGTTCTTGCCGGAAAGTCCGTCATTTTTGCTTTTTGCGGTGTTGTAGGGAGTAAGGGGAGAACGCCAGCCCGCAGCCTTTTATAAAAAAGCTGGTTATAGATTTCCCGAAAAAGTGGCAGTAGCAAGTGAACGGCAGTCCGGCAGTTTCTTAGAGCAAGATTCTACCGCAGTACCAAAATTCGCTTATCGCTCATTTTGCCCCTGCGGGAATCTTGTTGGGGAGTGCCTTCCCCAAACCCTGCTATGCGGCTTGTGCCGCTTGAAAATCCCACCAAAAAATACTTAAAAAATCGCCCACAAAACGGCGGTAAGTGAAAGGAGTTGATACCCATAGGAAAGCGATACAATACGCCCCACCGAAGCCATGTAGTCAAGACACGCATGACCGAAGAAGAATATGCCGACTTCACGGAACGGCTAAAGAATTATGACATGAGCCAAGCCGAGTTTATCCGACAAGCCATTACAAGGGCGACCATTCGCCCCATTGTTACCGTTTCCCCGGTCAATGATGAACTGCTGTCCGCTATTGGAAAGTTGATAGCCGAATACGGAAAAATCGGCGGCAACCTTAATCAGATCGCCCGTGCCCTCAACGAATACGGAACGCCCTACAATACGCTGTCCGTTGAAGTGCGAGCCGCCATTTCCGACCTTGCCGCCTTGAAGTTTGAAGTCTTGCGAAAGGTAGGTGACGCTGTTGGCAACATTCAAGCATATCAGCTCTAAAAATGCGGACTACGGTGCAGCCGAGCAGTATCTAACCTTTGAGCATGACGAGTTTACCATGAAGCCCACCCTTGACGAAGCCGGGCGGCTCATACTCCGGGAGGATTACCGAATAGCCACGCTGAACTGCGGCGAGGAAGATTTTGCCGTTGCCTGTATGCGGGCAAATCTCCGATACAGCAAGAACCAAAAACGGGAAGATGTGAAAAGCCACCACTATATCATTTCCTTTGACCCACGGGACGCAGCGGACAACGGCTTGACCGTAGACCGGGCGCAAGCATTGGGCGAGGAATTTTGTGCCGAGCATTTCCTAGGACACCAAGCCATTGTCTGTACCCACCCGGACGGACACAACCACAGCGGCAATATCCATGTTCACATTGTTATCAATTCTCTGCGTATCGAGGAAGTACCCTTACTGCCCTACATGGACAGACCGGCAGATACCTGTGCCGGGTGCAAGCACCGCTGTACGGACGCTGCTATGGAATACTTCAAAGCCGAGGTCATGGAGATGTGCCACCGGGAAAATCTCTATCAGATTGACCTATTGCATGGCAGCAAAAACCGCATTACCGAGCGTGAGTATTGGGCGCATAAAAAAGGACAAGCCAAACTTGACAAGGAAAATGCCGCCCTTGCAGCCGAGGGGAAGCCTGTAAAGCAGACCAAGTTTGAAACCGACAAGGCGAAGTTGCGGCAGACCATACGGAATGCCATGAGCGAAGCGACCACCTTTGACGAGTTTTCCGCTTTACTTCTGCAACAGGGCGTGACCGTCAAAGAGAGCCGAGGGCGATTGTCCTACCTTACCCCGGACAGAACGAAACCCATTACCGCCCGAAAACTGGGAGATGATTTTGACCGTGCTGCTGTTCTTACTCTTTTGGAGCAGAACGCCCACAGAGCCGCCGAAAAGACCGTACCCATACCCGAATACCATACCGCTGAAACAAACCGCACAGAGCGAGGAAAAACGCAGAAAATCGCCCCGACAGGCAACATTCAGAGAATGGTTGACCGTGCGGCGAAGCGAGCCGAGGGAAAAGGTATCGGCTATGACCGTTGGGCGGCTGTCCACAATCTCAAACAGATGGCGGCTACCGTTGCCGCTATGGAGCAATACGGCTTTACCCCGGATGAACTGGACGCAGCCCTTGTGTCTGCCAATGCGGATTTACACAGCAGCACTGCCAAGCTGAAGCCCATTGAAACGGCTATCCGTGAGAAAAAGGACTTGCAGAAACAGGTGCTTGCCTATGCCAAGACAAGAGATGTGCGTGACGGATTGAAAAAGCAGAAAACCGATAAGGCACGCAAAGCCTACCGGGAAAAGCATGAAAGCGACTTTATCATAGTAGACGCAGCCGTAAGATATTTTCGGCAAAAAGGCATTACCAAGCTGCCCACCTATAAATCGTTGCAGGCTGAAATCGAGCAGCTTACCGCCGAGAAGAACGCCCTTTACAACGAGTACCGGGCAAATAAAGAGCGTGTCCGGGAGTTGCAGACCATGAAAAGCAATCTTTCCCAAATGCACCACGGCGAGCCGAGCCGACAGAAAAAGCATGAACAGGAGCGTTAAAAACCGCCCCGAAATGATACCGAAACCAAACAAAAACAGGGATATGCCCTTACCCCTATCCGCAATACTCCCCGACCTCAAAACAGGGCGTACAGGGCAAAAAATCCCCGAAAATGATACCGAGAAGATACAGTTTTCCCGCCCTATCCGTGATACCCACGGAAACGGCAGAAAGGAGCGTACCAATGCCACGCATGAGCAACAAACGGCGGCTTGAATGGAGCTTTTTCCTCAACCACCGAAACCGAATTACCTATAACGACCTTTGCCGGGGCTGCACCCACGATTGCAAGCAGAGTTTCCGAACCGTGATTATCCTCTGCCACCGGTATTACTCCAAGCGTTGGAAACCAAAGGAGGACACCGCCTATGGCAGATAACCGCAAATATTACTACCTCAAACTGAAAGAAAGCTATTTTGATGATGACGCTATCGTGCTGTTGGAGAGTATGCCGGACGGTATTCTCTATTCCAACATTCTCTTGAAGCTGTACTTAAAATCGCTGAAAAACGGCGGCAAGTTGCAGCTTGACGAGAATATCCCTTACACAGCACAGATGATCGCCACTCTTATCCGTCAGCAGGTAGGCACGGTGGAACGGGCGTTAGGGATTTTTCAGCAGTTGGGGCTTGTGGAGCAGCTACACGGCGGCTTGCTCTACATGACCGATATTGAACTGATGATAGGGCAATCCTCTACCGAAGCGGAACGAAAACGGGCGGCAAGGCTTGCAAACAAGGCTTTGCCACCACCCCGGACAAACGGCGGACATTTGTCCGACATTCGTCCACCAGAGATAGAGATAAAGAAAGAGATAGATATAGAGATAGAAAAAGAGAGAGAGTTAGAAACGGGACAAGCCCCCGCCCGCAGCTATGGCAGATACAACAATGTTTTTCTTTCCGATACGGAACTGGACGAGCTGAAAGCGGAACTGCCCGACAAATGGGAGTATTATATTGACCGCTTATCTACTCATATAGCGTCCAAAGGAACGAAATACCGTAGCCATGCAGCCACGATATACAAGTGGGCGCAGGAGGACGAAGCCAAGAAACCGCCGAAAAAAGGCATACCCGATTACACCTTTAAGGAGGGCGAGAGTTTATGACTGAGCTTTTTACCGATACCGTTTTGAATATGATGACTACTACCGCAGAGCCGGAGGACTACACGGGCGAGGACGGTCTGCTTTACTGCGGCAAGTGCCGCACGGCGAAAGAAGCCTACTTTCCCAAAGAAACCGCCGCATGGTTGGGGCATGACAAGCACCCGACAGAATGTGACTGCCAACGGGAGAAGCGTTTGGAATGTGAATCCGCCGAGGAACGCAGACGACACCTTGACACCGTTATGGAACTGAAACGCCGGGGCTTTACCGACCTCACCATGCAGGAATGGACTTTTGCACATGACAACGGCAAATGCCCGCAGATGAGCAAGGCACATTTATATGTGGAGCATTGGGAGCAGATGAGAGAAAACAACTATGGTCTGCTCTTGTGGGGCAAGGTAGGCACAGGAAAAAGCTATTTTGCCGGGTGCATTGCCAATGCCCTTATGGAACAGGAAATCTCCGTCCGCATGACAAACTTTTCTGCGATACTGAATGATTTAACTGCCAGCTTTGAGGGACGAAACGAATATATCGAGCGTCTTTGCCGTTTCCCTCTGCTGATACTTGATGATTTTGGTATGGAGCGTGGCACAGAGTACGGTTTGGAACAGGTCTACAATGTAATTGACAGCCGATACCGCAGCCGAAAGCCGCTGATTGTCACCACCAATCTAAGCCTTACGGAACTGCAAAATCCACAGGACACCGCCCACGCCCGTATCTATGACCGAGTGCTTGAAATGTGTCTGCCTATCCTCTTTACAGGCGAGAACTTCCGAAAGGAAACGGCACAAGCCAAGCTCAATGGACTAAAAGAACTGTTGAAGTGAAAGGAGTTGCCTATGACAGAAAACAAACAGAATAACAATGACCGCACCGACCGTCGCCCGGACTGCGTGACGGAGATCCGCATGGGTAACACCGTACTCATTGTGTCCGGCTATTTCAAGAAAGACACCACCGCCACCGCAGCGGACAAGATGATGAAAGTGCTGGAAGCGGAAACCGCAGCCGCACCAAGACCGCCCTACACCGCATGAGCCGGAACATGGAAAAGCGGTCATGCTGGGGAGCATGACCGCTGGAATGGGAGTAAGAACGGAAACTTATTTGAAAGTAACTTCTTCTTTTTTGGCAGACCTAATCGCATATTCGTTTAGGACAACAATGTATCCGCTTGCTTCCATATCATCAACTTTTTTATCAAACCCTTTTGCATTTTCTGCATCAATGGTTTTTCCACCAATAGGAATCAATAGGCGGGGATTGTTTTCTGATGGGGCATACGAATGATACAAAATTTTGATTGTTTCAACCTTTCCCTCTAATACAAATATGTTTTGCCAATCAGAACTATGGGCTTCGTAACAATAGTTAATCGCCCCTACATTAACAGGAGTGTTCAGTTGTTCTGCTTTGAGAACAAGCCATTTTACTATATCCCCTACGGAAAATGGCGTTCCACAACATTCCATTTGCCAACTATCATAAAACACAGTACATTTCATCACTCAATCTTACCTCATCAAATACGGGATTTATCATTGTTTGAACGAGGAAAGTATAACACAGAATTTCAAATTTTTCTACCGTCTATGTGACATGACAAGCCTTTTTTGAAAAATCGTCACTTTGACGGGCGATAAAGAAGCAGAAGCCACTATACAGACCGCCGCCCCATGTGATATAATTTCCTTACGGAATAGCGGGGCTGGCTGTCGGAAATGGAGGAAACCATGATTAGACAGACAACCCAAAACCTCATTACTGCCCTTTATCCGAGATTATCCCATGAAGATGAATTGCAGGGCGAGAGTAATTCCATCTCCAACCAGAAGCGTATTTTGGAAAGCTATGCAAAACAGAACGGCTTTACCAATCTCCAATGGTACACGGACGATGGGTACTCCGGTGCGAACTTCCAAAGACCCGGTTTTCAAGCCATGCTTGCGGATATTGAAGCCGGGAAAGTCGGAACGGTCATTGTCAAGGATATGTCGAGATTAGGGCGAAACTATCTCCAAGTGGGAATGTATACGGACATGATTTTCCCACAAAGGGGCGTTCGCTTTATCGCTATCAACGATGGAGTGGACAGCGCACAGGGCGACAATGATTTTGCCCCTCTGCGTAATATCTTCAACGAATGGATGGTGAGAGATACGAGCAAGAAAATCAAGGCAGTTTTCCGCAGCAAAGGCATGAGTGGCAAGCCTATCACAAGTCAGCCGGTCTATGGCTATCTCAAAGGCGAGGACGGACGCTTTATCGTGGACGAAGAAGCTGCCCCGGTCGTCAAGCAGATTTTCAGCTTGTGCCTTGCCGGGAACGGTCCGACCAAAATCGCCCGTGTATTGACCGAGCAGCAAATCCCAACACCGGGTACATTGGAATACCGCAGGACAGGCAGCACACGCCGTTACTACCCCGATTATCCCTACAAGTGGGCGACCAACACGATTGTCCATATCCTTGAACGCAAGGAATATCTGGGGCATACGGTAAACTTCAAGACCGAGAAAGTGTCCTACAAGGTCAAATCAAGCGTGGAAAATCCCGAAGAAAAACAGGTCATTTTCGAGAATACCCATGAGCCAATCATTGACCTTGCCACATGGGAGCGTGTGCAGGAATTACGCAAGCAGCGCAAGCGTCCAAACCGCTATGATGAAGTCGGTCTGTTCTCCGGCTTGCTGTTCTGCGCCGATTGTGGGAGCGTCCTCTATCAGCAGAGATACGAGAACAAAACCCGAAAACAGGATTGCTACATCTGCGGCAACTACAAGAAGCGTACCCACGATTGCACCGCACATTTTATCCGCACCGACCTTTTGACTGCGGGTGTGACCGCCAATCTGCGGAAAGTGACAAGCTATGCAGCCAAGCATGAAAAGCAGTTTATGAAGCTGCTGATCGAGCAGAACGAGGACGGCGGCAAACGCCGCAACGCTGCCAAGCGAAAGGAACTGGACGCAGCCGAAAAGCGGATTGCGGAGCTGTCCGCTATCTTCAAGCGGCTTTATGAGGACAGTGTGACCGGGCGTATTTCTGATGAACGCTTTGCGGAACTTTCCGCAGACTATGAAGCCGAACAGAAACAGGTCAAGTGCCGTGCCGCCGAACTGCAAGCGGAACTGGCAAAGGCACAGGAAGCCACGGTTAATGCGGAAAAGTTTATGAAAGTTGTCCGCAAGTACACCAGCTTTGAGGAATTGACCCATACCCTGCTGCGGGAGTTTATTGAAAAAATCGTTGTCCATGAGTGCAGCTATGACGAGAACGGCACACGCAGACAGGACATTGATATTTATTACAGCTTTGTCGGCAAGGTAGAACTTCCCGACGAATAATGCCCGACCTATCCGACACAATGCGCAAGTGCCGGATAGGAACGGCAAAATTTTTTACACTTCTATTACTTCTTTATCGCATATCAGCAAAGTCCCATGGCATGAAACAGCTCATGGCTGGCGGCGGCATCATCGTGCTGGGTACGACCCTGATCCCTCTGCTGTCCACCCTGTTTTAAGGGCGTAAGGCATGGGATTTCTCACCGACTGGCTGACAGACTGGCTAAAAGAACTGCTGATCGAGGGGATCATGGGCAACCTCACAGGGCTTTTTGATACGGTCAATTCCCGTGTCGGAGAGATTGCGGTGCAAGTGGGAACCACCCCGGCGGCATGGAACGCCGGGGTGTTCTCCCTGATCCGGCAGCTTTCTGAAACGGTGATACTGCCGATTGCCGGTCTGATCCTCACCTTTGTTGCCACCTATGAGCTGATCCAGCTCATTATCGAGAAGAACAACCTGCATGATCTGGGCTACTGGATCTTCTTTAAGTGGATATTCAAAACGGCCTGCGCCATTTTGATTTTGTCCAACACTTTCAATATCGTCATGGCCGTGTTCGATGTGTCCCAAAGCGTTATCGCCCGGGCAGCCGGGATCGTGCAAGGCTCAACGGACATTTCGGAGGCCATGCTTGCCGACTTGGAGGCCACGCTGGAAACGCTGGGGCTTGGCTCTCTGCTGGGGCTGTGGCTGCAATCCCTGCTCATTCATGTGACCATGTGGGCGATCAATATTGTGATCTTCGTCATCGTCTATGGCCGCATGATCGAAATATACTTGCTGACCAGCTTAGCCCCCATCCCCGTTGCCACGCTCTCTAATCGGGAGCTTGGCAGCACCGGGCAGAACTATTTGAAGTCCCTGTTTGCCGTGGGCTTTCAAGGATTACTCATTCTCGTCTGCGTTGCTATCTATGCGGTGCTGATACAAGGTATCGCCACAGGCGGCGACCCCATCGGCGCGATATGGGGCTGCATGGGCTATTCCGTGCTGCTCTGCTTCTGCCTGTTCAAAACTGGCTCCATCGCCCGCAGCGTGTTCAGCGCACATTAAAGGAGGGATGAATATGACCTTGGGACAAGCTGTCCCGAAGCTGGATGCGCTGCATCTCATGGACGGGATCGAGGGCTTGCGATCTCTGCCAAAGCATAGCGTGGATATGCTCTTGACCGATCCGCCCTACGGCACGACCCGGAACTTTTGGGATGTGCCGCTGCCGCTCCCGGAGCTGTGGGAGGCAGTGCGCTGGGCGGTGAAGCCCAACGGAGCCATCCTTTTTTTCGCTCAATGCCCCTTTGATAAGGTGCTGGGCGCGTCCAACCTCGCCATGCTCCGCTATGAGTGGGTATGGTACAAGGCCCGGGCAACGGGCTTCCTCAATGCCAACCGTGCGCCGCTGAAAAAGTCCGAGAATATTCTGGTGTTCTATTAGAAGTCTCCGGTGTACCATCCGCAATCCACCTATGGGGAGCCGTACCGCAAGACCAATCCCCGCAGCGGATGCAGCACCAACTACGGCAAGTTTGAACGGACAGGCTCAGAGTCCAGCGACGGGCGGCGTTATCCGGGAAATGTGCTGTTCGTGCCGACGGTGACGGGTGGCATCCATCCCACGCAAAAGCCCGTGGAGCTGTGCGAGTATTTCATCAAGACCTATACCGACGAAGGAGAGGTGGTGGCGGACATCTGCGCGGGCAGCGGCACGACTGCCGTTGCCGCCATGAACACAAGCCGCCGCTTCATCTGCTTTGAAAATGCCCCCTCCATCTACACCATCGCAGCCCAGCGCATCGAGCAGGCGCGGCTGGCTATGGCCGGGGGCGGGAAAGGAGAATAGCTATCGAAAAATACCCCATCATTTACGCAGATCCGCCGTGGCGCTACTCGGCTAAGAAAGTGCAGGGTGCGGCGGAAAATCATTATCCCACCATGAGCATTGAGGAATTGTGCGCGCTGCCTGTGGCCGGGCTTGCGGCCAAGGACAGTGCCCTTTTCATGTGGGCGACCTTTCCCCAGCTTCCGGAGGCTCTGCGGCTCATCCGTGCGTGGGGCTTCACCTATAAATCCGTTGCGTTCGTCTGGCTCAAAAAGAACAAAAAGGCGGATAGCTGGTTTTATGGGCTGGGCTTCTGGACGAGGGCGAACGCCGAAGTTTGTCTGCTGGCGACCAAGGGACACCCCAAGCGGCAGGCCGCCGACATTCACCAGTTTATCATTTCGCCCATCGAAGCCCACAGCAAAAAGCCGGATGAAACCCGTGATAAGATCGTTGCCCTCATGGGCGATTTGCCCCGCGTGGAGCTGTTCGCAAGGCAGACCTCCCCCGGCTGGGATGTGTGGGGCAACGAGGTGGAGCCGACGATCCCGGACTTTGGGACAAGTTGTCCCAAACTGGAGGTGACAGACTGATGCCCTATGTGAATGTCCCGAATGACCTTTCCAAGATCAAGACAAAGATCGCGTTCAACCTCACCAAGCGGCAGCTTATTTGTTTCGGCGCTGGTGCGGCTATCGGTGTTCCCACCTATCTTTTGACCCGACAGGCCATCGGCAACACCGGGGCACTGTTCGCTATGCTGGCGATCATGCTCCCGGCGTTCCTGCTGGCGATGTACGAAAAGGACGAACTGCCCTTTGAAAAGGTGATCCGCAACATCATCCGGGTCAAGTTTACCCGCCCCGGCATCCGACCGTACCGAACGGAAAATATCTATGCCCCATTTGCACGAAAGGAGGAGCCTATTGAGCAAAGCAAAAAAGCAGAAAAACGGAAATAAGCACCGGGCGCTGTCCGCCCAGCAGACCATTCCCTATATCGCCATGCACCCGGACGGGATCTGCCAGCTCCCCGGTGGGCTTTACACAAAGACGCTGGAATATGAGGACATCAATTATGCCGTGGCATCCACGGAGGATCAGTCCGCCATTATCAGCGGGTGGAGCGCGTGCCTGAATTATTTTGACAGCTCTCTGCCGTTCCAGCTTTCCTTTGTCAACCGCCGCAGCCGGAGCGCCAACCGCTACAAGGTGAATATCCCGGCGCAGGAGGATGACTTCAACAGCATCCGGGGCGAGTATGTGGAAATGCTCAAAGGCCAGATCGCCAAGAGCAACAACGGCATTGAGCGGTACAAGTACATCACCTTTGGCCTGCCTGCCGAGGGTGCGACGGAGGCGCGTCCCCGGCTGGGGCGCGTGGAGGCCGATGTCATGGGCAACCTAAAGCGGCTGGGCGTCCAGTCCCGCCCGCTGGATGGCCGGGATCGGCTGGCGGTGCTGCATGGGCAGATGCATCCCGGCGGGCGTGAGCCGTTCCGCTTTGCGTGGAAAGACATTCCCAAGACGGGCATGGGGACAAAGGACTATATCGCCCCGGACAGTTTCGACTTTCGGCAGAGCCGGACTTTCCGTGTCGGCCAGATGTGGGGCGCGGCGTCCTATTTGCAGATCATGGCGTCGGAGCTTTCGGATAAGCTGTTGGCGGAGATTTTGGAGCTGGACGCCGAGCTGACCGTCACCATGCACATTCAGACGGTAGACCAGCTCAAGGCCATTAAGACGATCAAGGGAAAGATCTCCGACATAGGCCGCATGAAAGCGGAGGAACAGAAAAAGGCTGTCCGTGCCGGGTATGATATGGAGATTTTACCGCCCGACCTCATTACCTTTTCCAAGGACGCCGCCGAGCTGCTCTCCGACCTGCAAAGCCGCAACGAGCGAATGTTCCTGCTGACCTTTACGGTGGTGAACCTCGCTCCCACCCGGCAGCGCCTTGAAAACGATGTGTTCACGGTGAGCGGCATCGCGCAGAAATACAACTGCGCCCTGCGCCGTCTGGACTGGCAGCAGGAACAGGGCTTTGTGTCCTCGCTGGCGCTTGGCTACAACGGCATTGAGATTCAGCGGGGCATGACCACCAGCTCCACGGCCATTTTCATTCCCTTTATGACCCGGGAGCTTCGCATGGACGGGCAGGCGCTTTACTACGGCATGAACGCCCTTTCCAATAATGTCATCATGGCTGACCGCAAAAAGCTGAAGTCCGCCAACGGAATGTATCTCGGCTCTACGGGCAGCGGCAAGAGCTTCGCCGCCAAGCGTGAGCTGATCAATGTGTTCCTCGCCACCAACGACCGCATCATTGTCGTTGATCCGATGGGCGAATATGCCCCACTGGTGCGGCGCTTGGGCGGGCAGGTCATTGAGATCGCCCCGGACAGCCCGCACCACATTTCGCCTATGGACTTGCAAATGAATATCAACGACGAGGACAGTCCGCTTTCCATGAAGGCGGATTTTCTGCTGTCCCTGTGTGAGCTGATCGTGGGCGGCAAGGAGGGCTTGCAGCCCATCGAGAAAACCGTCATTGACCGCTGTGTGCGGCTGGTGTACCGGGAGATGGCGCTGGGGCTGGAAACAGCCAAAACGCCGCTGCTGCAAGATCTGTATGAGGAGTTGCTGCACCAGCCCGAGCCGGAGGCGCGGCGGGTGGCAACGGCGCTGGAGCTTTACTGCACCGGCTCACTCAACCTGTTCAACCATCCCACAAATGTTGACCTCAATTCCCGTGTGGTCTGCATCGTCCTGAAAGGCTTGGGTGAAAACCTCCGCAAGATCGCCATGCACACCACCAATGAATTTGTCACGGCGGCGGTGAACGCCAACCATGCCGAGGGCGTGGCAACTTGGTGCTACTTTGACGAGTTCCATATCCTGCTCCGTGATCCGTTGACGGCCAGCTACTTTGTGGCGGTCTGGAAAATGCTCCGCAAAAAGGGCTGCGTCCCCTCGGCGCTGACGCAGAATGTGAAAGACCTGCTGGCCAGCCGGGAGATCGAGAACATTCTGGACAACACCGATTTCATGGTGCTGCTGTCGCAGGCGCAGAGCGACCGTGCGATCTTGGCAAAACAGCTTGGCATTTCCGAGCATCAGCTCTCCTATATCACGCACTCTAATTCCGGCGAGGGCTTGCTGTTCTATGGAAATGTCACCATCCCGTTTGTAGATCGTTTCCCCCGTGGAGAGATCTATGACCTGCTGACGACCCGCCCGGAGGATCTTGCCCATGAACGAACAGACGAGTAACCCCACTTCGGGACAAAATGTCCCAGAGTCCAAATTCCGCAGAAAGAGCCGGCAGGAGCAAACGGCGGCGTCCAAGCTGCGGATGGAGCGCCGGGGCGAGAAGCTGGACGCCGCCCGGGAGAAGCTGGAAAAGCAGAAGCCGCCGAAAAAGCCCGGTGCGGTCAAGCGTCTTGCCCATACCGCCGGACACGGCGTCCACGGTTTTGTTCATGGCAAGCTCTATGAGGTCGAGCATGAAAATGTCGGCACGGAGGGCGCACACCGTTCCGAACTGGCGGCAGAGTCCGTGTACCGCTTCGGCAGGCGCAAGCTCCGCAAGGCCACCCGGGAACACCCGGCAAAGGCGGTGGAGCGTGCCGAGAGCAAGCATATCAAGGCCACGGCGGACTATTACTACCGCAAGACCGTGGAGGAACACCCGGAAATGCAGGAGGGCGGCGCGGTGTCCCGGTATCTGCAAAAGCAGAAGATCAAGCGCCAGTACGCAAAACAGGCACGGGAGGCGGCCAGGCAGACCGCCAAGGCCGCCGAGGGTACGGCATCCGTCACGGGCAAGCTGACGGAAAAGGTGTCCGCCTATATTAAGGAACACCCCGGCAGGCTGCTCCTGCTGCTGGCGGCGTTTCTTCTGCTGGTGGTGCTGCAATCGTGTATGTCCTCGCTGGTGACGGTTGGCAACGGCGTGGCCGGAGCCATCGGCGCGTCCACCTATGCCGCCGAGGACGCTGACCTGCTGGGAGCGGAGGCCGCCTACTGCGCTCTGGAGGACGAGCTGCAACGCTACCTCGACACCTACACCCGCACCCACGATTATGACGAGTATCACTTTGACCTCGACACCATTGAACACGATCCCTATGTGCTGCTGTCCATCGTCTGTGCGCTCCATGAGGGCGAGTGGACGCTGGACGAGGTACGGGGAACGCTCCAAATGCTCTTTGACCGCCAGTACATTTTGACCGAGTATGTGGTTGTCGAGGTACGCTACCGCACGGTCACAAGGACGGACAGCGAGGGCAACGACTACGATGTAGAAGTTCCGTACAACTATTACATCTGCTATGTCACGCTTGAAAACTTCAATCTCTCCCATCTGCCCGTTTACCTCATGGGCGAGGAAACCCTGTCCCGGTATGCCTTATACATGGCGACGCTGGGCAACCGTCCTGACCTGTTCCCGTCCTCGCCCTATGTGGGTAAGTACACCAGCAAGCCCCCGGCACATGAGATCCCGGAGGACTACCTTGCCGATGAAACCTTTGCCGCCATTCTGAAAGAAGCGGAAAAATATCTCGGTTTCCCCTATGTGTGGGGCGGCAGCAGCCCGTCCACATCCTTTGACTGCTCCGGCTTCGTCAGCTATGTCTACAACCAATGCGGCTGGGACTTCGGGCGGCTGGGGGCGCAGGGGCTATACAACATCTCCGCACGGACAAGCAGCCCCAAACCCGGCGACTTGGTATTTTTCACGGGGACTTATGACACGCCGGGGATCTCCCATGTGGGCATCTATGTGGGCGATGGCTGGATGCTTCATTGCGGCGACCCCATCAGCTACGCCAACCTCAACACAAGTTACTGGCAGTCCCATTTCTACGCCTACGGAAAATTGTTTTGACAGGAGGTTTTTTATGGCTATCTCCAAAAGCACAAAAATTCAGGCTGAGATCGAAAAGGTCACGGCCAAGATCAACGAGCAGCAGGCGCGGCTCAAGGAGCTGGAACAGAAAAAGCTGGAGGCCGAGAACAGTGAGATCGTGGAGATCGTGCGCGGCATGAGCGTTTCGCTCACCGACCTGCCCATGCTGCTCCAGACCATCAAGAACGGCGGCACTTTGGGACAGAATGTCCCGAAGTCCGATCCCACAGACAAGGAGGACAGCGAATGAACAAGTGGATGAAGAAGCTGACGGCGGCGCTCTGCGCCGCTGTTTTGATGTGCGGCATGGCGGTCACGGCCTACGCTGGGGGCGGTGAGGAATGGGACGGGCTTGATCCTATGGAGCCGCCGCCCATGGAAACCGTTGCCCCCGGCGCGGGCTTCACCGAGGACGGCAACCTTGTGACCCGTGACCTGCTCTACGACAAGGCCACCAACAAGCAGTTCATCACGGTGCAGACCAGCGGCGGCAATACCTTTTACATCGTCATCGACTATGACAAGCCCACCGACGAGGACGGCGAGCAGTACCAGACCTACTTTTTGAACATGGTGGACGAGGCTGACCTGCTGGCGGCGATGCAGGCTGCGGGCGGTGAGCTGCCGGAGTGTTCCTGTGCCGATAAATGCGCCGTGGGTGCTATCAACACAGATTGCACCGTCTGCGCCGTGAATATGGGCGAGTGCCAGGGCAAGGCTCCCGAACCTGTGCCTGTGGTAGATCCGGAGCCTGCCCCCGAGCCGGAGCAGCCCAAGAACAGCGGCGGGACGATCCTACTGGTGCTGGCCGTGGCGGTCATCGGCGGTGTGGCTGGCTGGTATTTTAAGATCTACCGCCCCAAAAAGCGGCAGGCCGCCGACGCTGCGGAGGACTACGGTGACGATTACGACGATACCCCGCCTTGGGAGGACGAGGACGAAACGGAAAGTGAGGGAGAGGAATGAGATTTACCAATAGTCCCTATGAGGACTTTATGAAAGAAAAAAGCTACTTTAAGGGTGCTCCGCCCAACCTGCCGCCCAAAGGCTCCCGCTGCGACGGCTGCTCCTACTGGCGCGGGATCGGCTGCGTGTTTTGCTACCGGGAACAGCTCAAGCCCAAGACAGGGGGCAAACATGAGCCGTAAACTGACTCGGCAGGAAAAAACGGCGATTCGTAAGCTGGTGACAAAATGGTGCGCCAACTACGATAAAGACTATGGCTGCCTGCCGCTGGACTGTCCCTGCTATATGCTGGGCAAGTGCTGGACGGGCGCTTATTGCCGCTATTTCCGCGCGGCGGTGCTGCCCCTTGATCCTGTGCTGGAAAGGTCGCTGACCGTGGAGCGTATCACAGAAACCCGGCCTTGCCCGGTATGCGGCAGGGCTTTCCTCCCGGATGGGCGGCAGCGGTACTGCTCCCCGGTCTGCGCCGGGGCTGCCCTGCGGGAGCAGAAGCGGGCGTATATGCGCCGTAAACGGAGGTAGTGCGTGGAAAAATAGCCCCGGGAAATGCCCACATTTACAAGGCTTTTCCGGGGCGCTTTTGGGGTGGGCGGTATGTTTTCCCGTCCGCCCCTGTTTTCGCAGAAACGCTTTCCACATCAAAGCACCGGGGCTTTGGGACATTTTGTCCCGAAGTCCCGGCTGAAAGGAGGAATTATGCCTAAATATTATGAGATCAGCGAGGCGGCGGCAAAGCGGGCAAAGGACATGAACAGCTATTCCGACTATGCCCCCGGCTCGGCCACCGCTGGCTATCAGCAGATGGTGGATGAAGCCTATGCGCTGGCAGAGAAACAAAAGGCGCAGGTCGATCCCATGTACCATGATAAGATCGACGCCCTTGTTGACCGCTACGCCCGCAGGCTGGCGGAAAACCTCAATGAGCGCAACGCCATTGACGCCCGTGTGCCGCCCATTCTGATCACCGGGGGCGGCAATTTCCCCGTGGCGAAAAAGGCCAAGCAGAACGCCGCCCGGGATCGCAACTACGGCGAGTATGCCGAAATTGAAAAGCTGCTGGACAAGATCCGCTCCACAGGCAGGGGCGGTATCAGCGCCGACGATGACCTTGCCGTGGAAAAGCTCACAAAAAAGCTGGAGGGAATGGAGTCCCAGCAGGCCGTGATGAAGGCGGTCAATGCCTACTACCGCAAGCACAAGACGCTGGAGGGCTGCCCGGAGCTGACGGCGGAGCAGGTGGAAAAGGTCAAGGCGGCCATGTCCCAAGACTGGCGCAAAGACCCCGTTCCGTTTCCGTCCTATCTGCTCACCAACAATAACGCCAATATCCGCCGTGTGCGCCAGCGCATCGAGGAGCTGAGCCACAAGGCAGAGTTTGTGGGCTGGACATTCCCCGGCGGTGAGGCCAAGGTCAATGAGGCGGAGAACCGCTTGCAGCTCATTTTTGAGGATAAGCCGGATGCCGACACCCGGCAGGCGCTCAAAAGCGAGGGCTTCAAGTGGGCGCCCAGTCAAGGGGCATGGCAGCGGCAGCTCAATCAGAACGCCATCCGCGCCGCCGCAAGGTTGGACTTCCTGCGCCCGGAGGACGGCAAAAGTCCCTATCAGCTCCAGCCCTTTGCGAAACGGGCGGAGAAAGATGTATCACGGTGAGGAGGGTATATGGACAAAAACCAAGGCTATGAGATCATCAAGGCCGTCATGCTGGAAAACGGCAGGGGCTTTGCGCTGGGGCATCATCCTACCGCTCCCTCGCCCTATGTCACATGGGCTTGCTATGACGACAAGGACGGCCAGCGGCAGTATGAATGGGGGCATTACGGCAGCGACCGCGCCGCTCTGGAACAGGACTTTACGGCGCGGGTGCAGGAGTACCAGCGCCTTTACAATGTCGGTGTCAGGCGGGTCGAGGCTCCCGACCTTTACAAGTATTATTCCACCCAGCGCCCCGTGGACATTGGGACATTTCCAAAGCCGCCCCGTAACGCCCCGGACGAAATTGTCAACTACGATCAGCGCGTCCCGGTTGAAAACGGATCGTTTCTGGCGTGGGGGCATTTGACCTACACACGGCCATTGACCAAGCGGCAGGCGTCTGACTATGAGCTACGGCCTGCGCCCGACAATCCCGACAGACCCCGTTCGATCCGGGAGCAGATGAAAACCGCCGTAAAACAGGTCGAGGCTGACCGGGGGCAAGCCGCCCCAAAGAAAAATGCCCCTGACCGGGGCGACAGATAGGAGGACATTTATGGAGCAGGAACGCAATCCCAACAAGAACGCCGAGCTTGCGATGGAGCAGAACGGGAACATGATCGACGGCATCATCAACAATCTGCCTGTGCCGCCCCCGGCAGAAAAGCCGCTGGACAAGGTGCGGGAACACCCGCCCAAGCGCCGCAGCCGGGAGCGTGAGGAGCGTTGACAAAAAAGCGGCGGCGCTCTGTCCATCTTCATGTGATGGTGACGCCAGAGGAGCAGGCGTTGATCACTGACCGCATGGCCGAGGCCGGGATCTCCAACATGGGAGCCTATATGCGGAAAATGGCGCTCAACGGCTATGTTCTCCATGTTGACCTCTCGGACATCCGGGAGCTGGTGGCCTTGCAGCGGCGGTGTGCCAACAACCTAAACCAAGTGGCCGTCCATGCCAACACCTACGGCATCTATCCCTCGGAGATCGCGGCGCTCCAAAAGGACTATGCCGACCTTTGGGAGCCGCTGTCCGAGCTGCTGAAAAAGCTGCCGATGGTGGTGGAGCTATAATATAATTATATTAAAGGCGTGCCCCTACTGTGATAGTAGAGGCACGTCTTTATAGTAGTTATCGCGACTTATTTGACTGCGAGAGAACACTTGCTGCAAAGCTCTTTGTTTGTGCAGAGTACTTGCTACTCTGCAATACTTGAGATGCTTTATCCTCCATAGCGGCACCTGTTTGATTGTGCGGATTGCGTTGCGATAAAACGCTGGCAGCCAATGACTTTTGTGTGGCGGATGTTTCTTTGCTACTTAACGCTTTTGCAGCCTGGGATGCTAGCGTAGAACTGCTTCTTTTAGAGTTCACAATAAGCCTCCTCCATACTAGTTCTATTACCAGATAACAACACTAATTTTTGGTTTCCAAACGGCTGAAAAATTTCTTGGTGAACGGGCCCATCATATAATGAGTCCCAGACCCCTGTTATATCAGAAATAAGTGGAACCTTTGATAAATCTACGGGGCAGTGCGAGGGGATGTCATATAAATTCAAAGTACGATCTGCGCTGGAAAACCACTTTAGCCGTTGACCATCATAGCAAATAAGTATTTCATCTTCGCTTTTTGATAGTTTCACAGACCTCAGCGCAGCAGAAGTCATTGACACATTAAAATGGCTTGCAATTTTTGAAATGTCTGAAAATTGTAATGGCTTTGATGGAAGTAGCGAGATAAGTTCTTCTTGAGGCATAAGATATTCTGACGCAAATCTGTTTGCCTCGTATTCTTGGTGCGATGTGTTGATAGAAGATGTTCCGATTTCTAAGATATTATCACAACAATAAAGATTGTCACGATGCAGCAGGAAATGGCCAATCTCATGAGAAACAATGAATTTACGGCGATGCGGATTATGAATTAGCGAATTTACAAAAATCAATTTGCATCCATCGCGACATACCAAATAGCCATCCTTATGCATGGGTTTATCAGATATGATTTCTATTCCCAATACTCTACATAAACCGTACGGAGAGTGTGGATTTGAAACCTGTTGAGCAAATGTGAGAGCTTCTTGAAAAGCGGTGTTATTCATGCTTAGCCTTTCTTTTTTCTAATTCGTGCAAAATAGTTTCCATATCATCTTTATCCGTACCACCACCTTTAGCTGCCATAGAAAGAAGCCGATCGCTTGATGACGATTCCAAATATGCCATAATGTCAGCCCTTAAAAACTTCCATTCACGGCCGACTTTGTATGCTTTGATTCGGCCATCTTTAATCATATTGTAAACAGTTTGATTACTAACACGCAGATAGTCTGCTGTTTCATCCAGATTTAAGATGTCAACAGCCGGTTTATCATTCATGGCCCGAATGATCTTATCAATCATTCGGATTTCTTTTGCTTCATAGACTTCATTTCCGCAGCTTTCACATCTGTAACCTTGGATACCTTTAATTTCTATTTCTTTTCCGTTAAATCGAAATGTTTGGCTCATCGTCTGCGGCAACATCTTCCCGTGGCAGTGATCGCACACCTTAAAAGTAAGTTCCTCCATGCCGTCCTCCTATTATAAGCTACAAATACATTGTTAAAATTATATGATAAGAATATTTATTATAAATTGATATAAAGTAGAATTTCCAATTTTCCCTGTTTTTATTCTGGTGTACTTAAAAAATCGTTTGGGTTAGTAGAGTTATGTAATTGCCTGTCCTATTTACGGACAAGGCAAGGTATTCCTTCTTTTCGCTCCCATATTTCCTCATCAACATTTTCAACCGTGACAACTCGAAGATCTGGAGTTGGGGTAAACAGTACAACAAAAATGATTATTGTATCTTTGGAACCGCAAGGATCATAAAGAAGAACACGCTCGTCAGAATGTTCTTTTCCCGGTATCGAAGACGGCGATTGACATTCAATGATTTGATTGGTGGGACTGATTAGGATGGCCTCAACATCGTCGAAGGAAACATCTCGATTGAGCATTTGCTTATATGCATGGTTAGTAAACGAGAATGCCCCGTTTCGAGCAAGAAGTCGAACGGTAGGTAAATCGGATTGATTCATAGGCTGTCGCCCTCCTTTATTCTAATTTATAATAACTTATAACAAACTATATCATTTTGGGGCGAGAAAGTCAAGAGCACGCTGGCAACAGCCGCCGTTTGTCGTACAGGAAGGAGGGCTGCCTACGGCCACGACCTACTACAAGAAGCACAAAATCAGCAAGGGCGAAACCGTCGCGCAGTCCTTGAAAGAACGGTTTGACTATGGGCAAAACCCGGGCAAGACCGAGGGCGGCGAGTTGATTTCATCCTACGGCTGCGACCACATGACCGCCGATGCCGAGTTCCTTTTAAGCAAAGCCAAGTACAAGGCCACCACAGGCCGGGAGCAGCGGCGGGACGCGGATGTGCTTTGCTATCAGATCCGCCAGTCATTCAAGCCCGGGGAGATCACGCCGGAGGAGGCAAACCGCATCGGCTATGAAACGGCGATGCGCTGGACAAAGGGCAAATACGCCTTTTTCGTTGCCACCCACACAGACAAGGCACACATCCACAATCACATTTATTATAACTCGACCTCGCTGGACTGCACCCGGAAGTTCCGGGACTTCATCGGCTCTGGCCGTGCGGTACGGCGGCTCTCTGACCGCATTTGCCTTGAAAATGATCTGTCCGTCATCACCAACCCCAAGCTGCACAGCAAGGGACGCTTTCTCCATTACGGGGCATGGCTGGGGGCGGAGCGACAGCCCTCATACAAGAAGCAGCTACGGCTTGCCATCAATGAAGCTCTTGCCAAACGCCCCGCCGACTTTGACGCTTTTCTCCGGCTCATGGAGGCGTCCGGCTACACGGTCAAGCATGGACGCGGCGGTGCAATCTCTTTTCTTGTTCCGGGGCAGGAGCGGGCGACCCGGCTGCGGGCATCCACCCTCGGGGACGGCTACGATCCCGAGGACATCAAGGCCGTTATCGCCGGGGAGCGCCCGATCCCGGAGCAGCCTGTTTCTGTGTCTGCTGCCCCTCGCCGTGTCAATCTGATCGTGGATATACAGGAGCGGCTGCGCTCCGGCAAGGGTGCGGCCTATGCACGGTGGGCAAAGGTCTATAACCTAAAGCAGATGGCGGCGGCGCTTCAATTCATGCAGGAGCAGAGCATTACCGAGTATGACCATCTCTCCGCAAAGGCCGAGGACGCCGTTTCCCGTTTTCACGCTTTGACCGAACAGCTCCGGCGGACGGAGGCTGACCTGTCCGTAACCTCCGAGCTGATGGGAGCCGTGGTGCGGTACGCCAAGACCCGCCCCGTCTTTGACGGGTACAAGGCTACAAAGTACAGCCGGAAATACCTTGCCGAGCATGAAGCGGAGTTGGCGGACTACCGGGCAGCCAAGGCCACGATGGGAGAACTGCTGGGCGGTGAAAAGCTGCCCAAGATGGCAGAGCTAAAAGAAAAACGCCGCCAACTGGCGGCGCAGAAAAAGGCGCTCTATACCGAGTACCGCTCGGCGCAGGAGGAAATGCGGCAGGCCGTGGCGGTCAAGGCCAACATTGACCATCTGTTGGGCATCACGGACGGCCAGCGCAAAAAGGAACAGGAGCGATAGCGCACGGTGACGCAGACAAATTACTTTGGGACAAAATGTCCCAAAGCCGGGTTTGGGGAGGCTCCCCAACAAGCGTTTTTGCAGCCCGCCGGGATGCAAAAATAGCAAGTGTGGCTACACTTGCCCTGCTTGCCGTTAGTGCGTTCCCCGGAAAACAACGAAAAACGGAGGCAGCGCCGTTTCTTACGCTCCCTCCGTTTCTCTGGCTTTTTGTATTCCCTCTGCGGTGGCTTCCATGATCGTCAATTCATTCTCATCCATTGTGTTTAGCATCCTGTCAATGTGCTGGCGGCAATCACTTTCTTCATTCTGTTTGTCAGGATAGAAGAATTGATCAACGGAAATATCCAGCAGAGTGACAATTTTATAAAAGGTATTCAAGCTCGGATGCTGACCACGATTTTCAAAATACATAATGGAACGAGGTGTACGATCAACGAGCTGCGCGAGGTATTCCTGTGTCCAGCCTTTGGCTTCTCTTTTGCGCTTGATCTCCCGGCCTAAAGCATGAAAATCAAGCCGCCTTTCGTCTTGGTACATTCTCATATCACCTATATATTATTTTACATTTCAGGTCTTGTTATGAGAACGAAACGAAATTTTATGTTTTAGTAGTATTTTATTTTACCATCGTATTCAGCAACGACATTGATAGATTGAAAGAATGGCAGTAAAATAAATGCGGATAAAATTTGAGACTCCATAATAGATACATATTTCTCTGCTATACTTGAAAAGTTGGAGGTGGGACAATGCAGAAGATTTTAATTGTCGAAGATGATATTGACATTCAGGATATATTGAAAAATCATCTGATTGATGCGGGATATGAAGTTGCTGTTGCTTCTGACGGCGTGGCGGGGATTGCGATGTTTGATGATACAATCGACCTTGTGCTGTTAGACATCATGCTCCCTAAAATCGACGGCTATGGTGTATGCGAGGTCATTCGCAAAAGGTCACAAGTTCCTATTATTATGCTTACTGCGCTTTCGGATGAAGAAAACCAGTTGAAAGGTTTTGAACAGCAGATTGATGATTACATTCCAAAGCCCTTTTCGCCCAAAATTCTGCTATGCAAGATTGCGGCTATTCTTCGCCGCAGAATGACTGACAATCAAAATCAATCCTTGCTTACCTATAAAGAGTTGAGTATGGATATTGATGGATTTCATGTATATCAAAGCGGAAACGAAGTCGTTTTAACGAGCAAGGAGTTTGCACTTCTTAGGCTTATGATTGAAAATCAAGGAAAGGTTTTCACTCGACAGATGTTGCTTGACCGGTTGTGGTCGGATGATTTGGAAGTTGAAGATCGGATTGTTGACAGCCATATAAAGAATATTCGCAAAAAGCTAAATGCGGACTATATCAAAACAATCAGAGGGGTGGGATATAGAATTGATAAAGTGCATTAAGCAACGGTTATCCGTCAAGATTTTTATAATTACATTTCTTCTACTGGGTGCAGCTTGCGGCGGAACATATTTTTTCATTTCAAAACTGTTACCTACGACATACTCCAATTTGATAAATGCGGCTACGGAGAAAGCCGCTATGCACCTTGTTGAGCAAATGACAGCCTTTGACAATATATCTGATTGCGAAAATGATATATCTAATTTTTCAAAGGAAACAAATGCCGCTTTTTGGATTGAGGATAGTAACGGTCGTATGATATATCCCGACGAGGCATCAATGGAAACCTCTACTACTTCGGCAGATTACACAGTTACATTCGATGAAGATGAATCGCTCATAGATATGCAACCATCTGGGAAAACTACGACAAATTTTTACCCGTTCACATTGAAAAACGGTACTGCTTATACATTGGCAGTTCAAACGGATTTGTTCGTTGTACAGCAGGCAACAAAGGTATTGTTGTCTATACTTCCGTATGTCATCCTAATGGTCTTTCTGCTTTCTCTCCTTTGTGCATGGCTCTATACACGGTACATCACTCGACCTATTGTGCGACTGAGCAAGATTTCAAAGCGAATGGCAGAACTGGATTTTTCCGGTCAATGTAGTACAGGACGAGAAGATGAATTAGGTTGCTTGGCGCAAAATCTAAATTCATTATCTGCTTCGCTATCTACTGCATTGAACGACCTTCAAGCTGCCAACCAACAGCTCAAAACAGATATTGAAAAGGAACAGGCGTTAGAAAGACAGCGGGTAGACTTTTTCTCGGCAGCATCCCATGAACTGAAAACACCACTAACCATTTTGAAAGGACATTTGGCGGGGATGCTGAACGGAGTCAGCGGCTATGAAAACCACACAGAGTACATGGAGCGTTCCCTTGCAGTTGTTGACAGGATGGAAAATCTGGTAAAAGAATTGTTGTATGTTTCTAAAACGGAGGGAACTCAAAAATCCGCATATAAAGTCGTTGACTTTGCGGAAGTATTCCGGGTACAGCTTGCCACGGTTTCAGATTTATCGGAAGAAAAGAAACAGCACCTTGAGGTCAATATTCCTGACCGACTTTACTGTGAAGTGGAACAAGTGCAGATGGAACGGGCAATTCAGAACATATTGGTAAACGCAATTCGGTATTCTCCAAGTAACGAATCAATCCATATAACTTTGTCTGAAGTACACGGTACGATTCGTGGTGAAATTGAAAATACAGGTGTCCATGTGCCTGATGATGCCCTCCCGCATTTGTTTGAAGCTTTCTACCGGGCGGACGCATCCCGTAACCGTAATACAGGCGGAACTGGATTAGGGCTTTATATTGTTCGCAAAATCATGGAAATGCACCATGCAAAGTACGGCATCACTAACACAAGCAACGGCGTAATGTTTTGGTTTGAACTGCCTTGCAAGCAGCCAATAGATAACTCCATCTAAAATCCATAATCTATGCAAACTATATCCAAGTTGTTTTGCTATATTTTAGCTGTCCTTAAGGGGCAGCTAAAATTTTTATAAAGCGAGGTCTTATCTATGAAGAACAAAAAAATATTAGCAGTGGGCTTGTGCGGAGCAATCTGTTTGAGCCTTGCCGGTTTTACTTATGCAAATGCACTGGCTTCAGACGCACCAAAGAATTTGGCATCTGAAACTGAAAACACATCCGGCGTCGATATTCTCTATCATGATACGGATGGTGGACAAATCAGCGTTGACGGTAAAAATTGGGTTGCCGAGGCAGATTATGAGAAGAACAATGCGGCACCGGATGTGCAGTGGTGGACAGCCGAAGAGTACGAGGCTTGGATGAACGAACAGAAAAATGAAATGGAAGCGTTGATTGGAACTGGAGATGGTTGGTATGATGGGCAAGGCGTATTCCATGAATTTACGCAGGAAAGCGTAGATGCTATGATGGACAGCTATAAGGAAACTCTGGAAAGTATCAAAAAGGGAGTATTGTATTCCAAAGACGACGGTGACGGCGATACCTACTCCATGATTCCACCTACTGAAGATGTAGTTTCCTCTTATAGTGTTGATGTAACAAAAGATAACGGAAAAACAGTACACATTGGGGATTATTCCACAGTTGAGGAATTAGATAAAGCCATTTCTGATGCAGTTAAAAATGGTCAACTCACACAAGAAGAAGCGGACTCCGTTCAGAAATAATGACTAAGCCATTCTGCCGGACGACGGCAAAAGAAAAAAAGCCGTCGTAATGCAGACAAATTGACACGCCCATTTGAAACGGCGGCTTTGATTTTCAGAGCCGCCGTTTCTTTGCGCCTACACACAAACCAATGACGACCCATTGAAACTGTAAAGGCACGGTGGCCTATGGAGGTATCGCCGTGTCCATTTTTGCTTTCTGTAATCCCCCTAATACTCTGCGGTTAAAAAAAGCCCATGCCCCGCAACGGAGTATTCTGGATATGAACATGAAATAAATAAGTACAATAATAACGGTAATATTTCATGCGCCCGCATAGCGTCATGCTGTGCGGGCGTTTTTATATGCCCGCACCTTGGGACAATTTGTCCCAAAGCAGCCAGCCCCGGCTGTCGATCCCCGCCGTTCCTCCGTTCTGTTCACCCACCCACACATGAACCGAATGGAGGAAATACAAATGACGACCATCAATCTGAAGGACTTTTACGCTTGGTACACCCATGATGAATACATCGAAGTTTCCGACGAAGTGGCCGCCGAGCTGAAGGCGGACAAGCTGTATGAGGCAGCCCATCAGCGGCGCACGACCCGCAATAAGGCGCAGTATTCCCTCAACTGTGACGATGGGATCGAATACTCGGCCTGCCTGCATGAGCCGACGCCGCAGGAACTTCTGGATCGCATGGAGTTGTTTGTCCACCTGTGGAACGCCCTCAACTCTCTGCCGGAGGTGCAGGGCATCCGGGTAGAGGCGCATCTGATTCTCGGCAAGAGCTACCGCCAGATTGCCCGAGAGCAGGGAGTGGACAAGAGCGTTGTTCGGCGCTCGGTGAAGCGCGGCATGTCTGCTATGAAAAAATATTTGAAAAAAGTTCTGTGAGCGGGGCTCCATTTGCCCGATTTTTGTCCTTGGTATATGAGAGGTAGTTTTCACTTCTCCGCAGCAAGGTAGTCGATGCTCCGTCACGGATCGTCGCTGTCCGCTGTGAGGGAGCGCCGCATTAAATATGAGCTGTCTTATGACAGGCCAACAGGAGCGGGTGCGGCGCTCCCGCCTTTCAAAAACACCTTGGGACATTTCGTCCCAAGGTCATAAGCCGCAGGCCAGCACCCGGCAAGAGTGCTGGCCTGTTTGCTTTCCCAATGGACAACAGGGAGAGCTATGATTTTGTTTTGCATCTGTGAAAGGAGGACGCCATGACTGAAAAGCCCGCTGCGGAAGAATATGTGTACCATATCGGAAAAATCCGTTTCATCGTCACGCCTGTTTACAAGGAAACAGGAGAGCTGATGCGTGACATCCTTTTGAAGCTGATGCTGGCTGACTTGGAGCCGGTATAACCCCATCGACATCCTTAACATGGGCGGTCGGGCGAGGTATAATATAGTCAGGATGAATGACCTCTTGCTTGACTGCCAGAGAGGAGGTTTATATGAAACAGTCAAGCAAAAAACACGAACTCGGCACAGCCGCTCTCTATTGCCGACTGAGCCGTGACGATAATATGGACAGCGAGTCCAACAGCATCCAAAATCAGCGGAAGATACTTCAAAAGGCCGCCAAGGACAAGGGCTATACCGACACAATCTTTTTCGTGGATGACGGTATCACGGGTACGACGATGAAGCGTCCCGGTTTTCAGAAAATGCTGACCGCTATCGAGGCCGGGTATATCTCGGCGGTGTTCGTCAAAGACCTGTCCAGGCTGGGGCGCAACTACATTGAGGTCGGCAAGCTGACGGAAGAATTTTTCCCGCTTCACGATATACGGCTGGTGGCTGTTTCCGATGGCGTGGACAGCGATGAAGGCGAGGACGATTTCACCCCGTTCAAAAATATTATGAACGAGTATTATGCGAAAGACATTTCCAAGAAGCGCCGGATCGTGAACAAGATGAAAGGAAACGCAGGCGTTCCGCTTTCTCCGCCGCCCTACGGTTACATCAAAAACCCGGACGATCCCCGCTTTTGGGTGGTGGAGCCGGAGGCCGCCGAGGTGGTACGCCGGATCTACCGTATGGCGCTGGAGGGTTACGGGCTGGCGGAAATCGCCGCCCGCCTTGCCGCCGATGGTGTGGTCAATCCCACCTACTACTGGCGCAGCCGTGGGACGAGCCGGGGCGGGTCGAAAAGCACCGTGGAGCCTACCAAGTGGGGGCACACCACCGTCAAGAAGATCCTCACCTTGCAGGAATACTGCGGCGATGTCATCAACTTCAAAAGCTACTCCAAATCCTACAAGATGAAAAAGCGGATCGAAAACCCGGAGGAAAACCGGGCGATCTTCCTCAATGTCCATGAAGCCATCATTGACCGCCAGACTTGGGAAAAGGTGCAGGCGCTCCAAAAAGGGACGCGCCGCAAAAAGCCCACGGTCACGCAGGAACCCAGCGTATTCTCTGGCCTGCTGAAATGCCCGGAGTGCGGCGGCAACCTCAATTTCCACTTCAACCAGAACAACCACGACATCAAGTTTTTCAGCTGCCAAAATCATAACTCCGGCTATCGCAAGTGCAGCAAGACGCACTATATCCGGCTGGACTTCTTAGAGCAGGTTGTTTTATACGAGGTCAAGCGGCTGGCCTGCTTCGCCAGCGAATACGAAAAAGACTTTATCAAAGTTATGATCGGACACTCGGCAAAGGTGGCGGAAAATGCCACGCTCCGCAAGCAGCGGGAGCTGGACGCTCTGACCGCCCGTGACCGGGAACTGGATATGCTCTTTGAACGGCTCTATGAGGACAATGTAGCGGGAAAAATCGACGATGCCCGGTTTTCCAAAATGTCCAAACGCTACGAACAGGAGCAGGGTGAAAACGCAAAGAAAATCAAGGCTCTGCGGCTGGAGCTGAAAAAGGACGAGAGCAAGCGCATGGACATTGATGATTTTCTTGAAACGGTGCGGCAGTACACGGACGCGACTACCATTACAAAGCGCATGGTCGCGGAGCTGATCGACCACATTGAGGTGTACCACGCTGAAAAGCAGGACGGCGTTACCAACCAGCGTGTCGATATTCACTATAACTGCATCGGTGCCTTTGATGTGCCGGATCGCCGGAAGATCCCGGAGGCCGACATTATCATGGAAACAAGAAAAGGCGTAGCACTCAGCTACGCCCCGGAACAGGTTGCGGTATAAGGAGGTACGACACGATGAAAGCCTATTTCTATTGCCGGGTCGCTCACGACGATAGCTTTTCCTTGGAACAGCAGGTCGCCAAACTTCGCCGTTATGCGGAACAGGCTGGTTACACCATCGTTGGTGTTGCCGCCGAGCATGGCTCGGGATTGACCCTTGACCGTCCGGCTCTGCAAGAGCTGACGGAGGCCGTTCTTGCCGGAAAGGTGGATGTGGTGCTGGTAAATAGCCTTGACCGCTTGGGGCGGGATTGGGGCATGACAAAGCAATACATCGACCTGCTGACCGAGCACAAGGTCAAGCTGCTGTGCGTGCGGGAACGGGTGATGATCGACAGCTCCAGCTTTTCACCATTCTTCACATAAAAAAGCAGAGTGTCCGTTACAGGATACTCAGATCCTATAAGGACACTCTGCATGGTCCGAGTGACAGGATTCGAACCTGCGGCATCCTGCTCCCAAAGCAGGCGCGTTATCAGCTGCGCTACACTCGGATATGAAGGTGTGGGACGGTTCAGGCGTATTTTTCCAATTCAGCACCTGGGACTTAAATTTCCCTCTTCCGGTTCCAGGGGGGCTGGCATATCTACTTAGACAAAGATGGTCCCCGTCCTTTTGCTACTGTGGTCGTTACAGCTGTTGTCTATGTCCTTGTTCTTATAATGTTCTTATAATCGTATCTGCTGTAGCTCCGCTCGCCATCCAGTGCTACCTCCAAGCCATTCTTCATGAATTCGACAATGGTCTCCTTGAACAGATTCTGGATGCTCTTAAAAACCATCTCAGAAAAGGGGGCTTTCTATATTTTTCACATCCTCCAGGGGGATCTTTGTGCCGTCTGTCAGCAGCATCCATTTTTCCAGCAGATGAAGCTTTTTCAGGTTTCCGGTTTTTGTGACATACCTGCCGCCGGACTTTTTTTCATCGGGAACAAAGTAGGTGACGGTGAGAGAAGGCAACTCATCCAGTTTTTCCAGAAGGAGCCGCTGTTTTCTGTCCAGTATTGCTTTTTCCTCTTCGCCCAAAACCGTTTTTTCCTCTGTCAGACGCCCGGTCTCATAAATGGCTTCCTCATAACCGGTAAGGGCGGCAAAAGGGGAAAACTGGGCAGCCCTGTCCAGCATTGACATCCGGGGATGTTTTTCCGAGACAGGGTGGGGAAGATGGATGATGTCACCGTATTTCTCAGTTGTGCTCATGCCTTGTGCCCTCCGATCTGCCCGTTCCGCTCCTTTGCCGTTGCGCCATCCTCCAGGTTCATTCCTTTGAGGATGGCGTTTTTTCCATATCGCTTTTTGATATGCAGCATGGCTTGCTGTATTCTTTTTTCCTGGGCCAGCTCCTCTTCTTCCTGCTTGTGTTTGGCTTCCAGAGCGGAATAGTCGGTAAAAAGATCAAGCTGCTGGAACTCCCCGAGAGGGGAGGGGGCAGAGGCTTCCTGGATCACATGGCTTGCGGTGATGTTCAGCCTTCGAATCAGAAGGTTTTTGTGAACGATCCGGTCGAACAGTTCTCCGGCAGCGTCCATGATCCGTTTAGAAGAAGAGGTGAAGCGTCCCAGCGGGATGGTGCCATGGGAGTGCTTGGGTATTTGCCGCCCACCGCCCATAGGGATCCTTCACAATTTCGCCGCGATAGGTTTTCAGGCGGAGGGGATCGGTGAGGTTTTCCATGTCGTAACCAATGGTAATGACCAGCTGATCGGTGACAAAGCCTTTGTCCACCAAATCCAGGGAAAGACTGTCCGCCATTTCCCGCAGCACAAGTCTTGCTTTTTCAGCATCGTAAGGCTTTGGCAGCACCTGTCCGGAGCCCATGCTGTTGGAAGCAGGTTTGTAGGCCTTGATGGCTTCCACGGTGCAGGGTTCCCAGCCCCAGGCATGGTCGATGAGAAGCTCTGCATTTTTGCCAAACAATTTGTAAAGTAAGTCCTCATCAGTAAGGGAGCAGCGAGCCACATCTCCCATGGTGAACATTCCGTGTTCCTCCAGTTTTCTGGCATAGCCTTTGCCCACCCGCCAGAAATCGGTGAGGGGCCGGTGGGCCCAAAGGGCCTGGCGGTAGCTCATTTCGTCCAGTTCTGCGATGCGGACACCGCTTTGGTCGGATGGAATATGCTTGGCCACAATGTCCATAGCTACTTTGCACAGATAAAGATTGGTGCCGATACCGGCAGTGGCTGTGATGCCGGTGGTTTCCAGCACATCCAGAATGATTTTCCGGGCCAGGTCCCGGGGAGAGAGCCGGTAGGCGGCAAGGTAGTTTGTCACATCCATGAAGACCTCGTCGATGGAATAGACAATGATGTCCTCCGGGGCGATGTACTTCATATACACCTGATAAATGCGGGTGCTGTATTCCATATAATAGGCCATGCGGGGCGGCGCAACGATGAAGTCAATGGCAAGGGAGGGATCGGCCTGGAGCTGGGAAAGGAAATGGGATGAGCCTGCCAGCCGGCGGCCTGGTGCATCATGGCGCCGGCCTGCATTGGCTTCTTTGATGCGCTGCCGGACTTCAAACAGTCTTCCACGGCCGGAAATGCCATAGCTTTTCAGAGAGGGGGTCACCGCCAGGCAGATGGTTTTGTCGGTGCGGCTTTCATCCGCCACCACCAGATGGGTGTCCAAGGGGTCCAGCCCCCGCTCCCGGCACTCCACCGAAGCATAAAAACTTTTTAGATCAATGGCGATATAGGTGCGGTTTTTCATGCTCCGGTTTCCTCCTTTGCGGATGTCCTCGATAGGGAATGGGATAAAACGAACATTTGTTTGTTTTTATCCTATCATAAGGGCTGTTTATAAGTCAACTATATTGTGCTGCCAGGGGAAGAAAAGAGATGGACAATTTTGGCGTAGGCAAAACAAGCCGCTTGCAAACACAATTTGCTTGCAAGTAGCTATTGTGCGTTTGTTTGGAGTTTGAGGGGAGATAACATTGGAGTAATAAACCTGTAGTTTAAAATATTGTAAGGTATAGTCGCTTTGCAGGTCCGTCATTCATTTTGCACAATAGATCATAAAAATAAATAGAGATTGCTGTTTGATCATGTGCGTTTGTTACAAAAAAAGAACCTTTTTTTGTTCAATTTTGTTATTGCATATGAGGACTGTTGTTTAGTTTTATTATAACATCACTTAAAAAGAAAAATAAATAAATTATGAGGCGAAACCGATGTGCTAAAATTTTTAAAACAAAAGACATGACATAGGTGCTGTTATGAATTGAAGTTTAGGGGGATAATTTTATGAAAATGAAACATTTTGTTTTGGCGTGTACGATTGGTACTTTACTGATGGCATGTAATATTTTTGCTGCGGATTTACCACAAGCAGAAACCACATCTCCCGAAAATGTATCGTTGGAACAAACAGAAAGTTTTAAACAATACATTCTTGGGTTTTATGGTGATGAAATGGAGCAGTATACTATGTTTGATGAGAATCAAACTGATGTTACTGCGCAGTTTTATGCAGATACAGTAGACTTTTATAATACTGGAAATTTCGTTTTGATCCATGAATACGCAAAAAATAATCTTTCCACTATTCGATATGAAGAGATTGAAAATGTGATTCCCACACATGCCGGAAATACTACATATAATGCATCTAATGTATTTCGTCACTTTACGAGATCAACAAATTTTAATGGCATTTATACTATGGAAGTAGAAGCCAAATTAAGTGCAACATACACTGTGGACTCTCAGTGGGATGTAATTGTGTCTGCTACGAGCCCTGTAGTAAACTATGTGCACTATATTTCTAAGAGTAGCTCTGCATTATATACTAATCCGGAATCCATTTCGACATCGTATAGTATTGATCCTAATGGATTGCGTGTTGTTTTCTCAGCTAATGTCGGGTTCAATGTTTTCTTTGGCCCAGATTATGTGGAACATGTTTATTTTGACGATTGGTATATGTCGCTTACCAAAGTTACAGATGGAAATCCGAATACCTAATTTGCTGATGAATCTATTATGATAAGGAGGAGGCGTTAATTGTGAAATCTGTTCATCGATGGGGTGCGCTTCTGCTAGTTGCAACATATCTATTTACATTTTCTTCAGTTTTTGCGGTTGATAATCCTGTAACAACTGAGATGGCTACACCAGCTGCTACTTTGGAAGAATTTCTCCCTGCTTTTTATCAATCAAGTAGAAATGCGACGACATATTTTGAGATTTTAAATAGTCAAAATGTTGATGTTGCATCTCAATTTTACCAAGATACGGTTTCGTTCTTTAATGCAAATAACTGGGAGAGCATCAAACAACATATTTGTGATGAAGGTTTGTCCATCAGACAATATCAACTAAAAGATGTTGCACCAGCTAGAGCCGGATATGTTTATACTTGGACAGTCAGACAAACGGTTGTTCAAGAGATACAAAATCTGAACGGAACATTTACCAATTATCTTATCGCCAATTTGGAAGCGGATATAGAATGCTATATAGATATTGACAATGATATAGGCATTATAAACTCAGTGGATGAAAGAAATGTTCGAGTATCCTGGGAACATCCGTATTGGGGACTTTACGATCCTCCAATTATTGAAAATGTGGATCTGTATGCTACTAGAACTGCAAATGGTTCCCAAGCCACAATTGGTGTACGGTATTATCTTTGGGCAGGAATGAAATCCAATCCATGTGGAAATTATGATACCCATTTTACTTTTACCAAAGAGGATATCCCGAACACATAAAGCCAGACATGTTTTAACAAATCTTATGGGGGATGGCTATGATCTTTATAAAAAACACAAGTGGACACTAATCGCCCCTTGTATTTTGGTGATATTGTGGACAGTGATGGAGGTGGCCGGAACCCTTATTGGACGGTATGAGAGTTCTTTATGGGAACAACTTGCCACATTGCGGAACCAAGCGGAAGCTTCAAAAATTGAAGAGAAAGTAGAATCTTTGAGATCTATTGGTGCTTTTTTCACTAATTTTAGTGGGTATCTCATCTATTTTTTCGTGGCATTGCCGTTGCTGTCGTTGGTTCTAAAACTGGATTGGTGGCTCACTTTAGCCTATTACCTTTTGGCCCATTTGTGTACATATATTTTCTCTTGTTTGATAATGGGCGGTGGATTGGAGATGTTCACAGCTCCTTTGCGGCAAAGTGGATATATGGTACTGCGAGGATATTTAATTTGGGCAGTATTTGCTATTATTCTTTACCTGAGGGAACAGCAGAGCAAAAAGAACAATCCAGTATAAAGTTAAAAATCGACCGGAAATATTTCCGGTCGATTTTTTTGAAAGTAATGAGTAAGTCTGCTGTTGGAAATGTCGTAGGTTTCGCCTTTAAGCAACAAATAAGGAATAGATCAAGATGTTAGATTTTTTTCTTGAAGCAATTCTATTTATGACTATTTTATGCTGCAAAAGAAAAAATAAAAATTAGTAATTATGAAAAATAAGTAAATAAAGAACATTGACACTTCACAGTAAAAAAGTTATAGTAATAAGTAAGTTGAAGAAAGGAGGAAAGATGATGAAGTTGACTAAAAGTGAAATGGAGATCATGGAAGTTCTGTGGAAGAATGGCCCCTTGTCCAGAACAGGTATCTTGGAGCATTCGCAAGACAGAAGCTGGAAGGAAAGCTCGATTCACATTCTGCTCAATGGCATGCTGAAAAAGGGCGCTATTGAAATTGCAGGCTTCGAGAAAATGGGGAGCCACTATGGCAGAACTTATGCGGCGGCCTTTACTGAGCCGGAATATGCTGCACAGCAGGTTCGGGTTATGGTGAACGGACAAAAGCATAGAGAAGACGCTGTGAAAACCATCATTTGTGCTCTGCTGAAAGATGATGATCTGTCCGACGGCACTCTTCAGGAGATAGAAAAGGTGTTGAAGGATATGCAGAGAGGATAGGAAAATGGGTGGAAATGATTATATTGTCGAGCGCACCTGGTTTAACGAGTTCTCTTTTTTAAATGCAATTGTTTTTTTCAGCATTTTTTCGCTCATTCTTTTTTTCCTTTGCCGGAAAACATCCTGGATGGAGCGCATGGGGCTGCGCCCTTTTTGGTTGTTTGTATGTTTGGCCGTTGTGCGGTTGGTTTTGCCCATTGAAATGCCGTTCAGTCAGATTCTGGGTTCGTGGATGGTTTTGCCGGCAATACAAAGATTTCTGAAGTATTCGCTGTTCCGCTGGCAAAGATATGATATAACTGTTTTTGGGGTGCTGATCGCTGTCTGGATTGCAGGGGCCGGCATTTTGGTTTGCCGGTTTATCTGGCAATGGATTGCTTACATCAAACGCACTTCCCGATATCCCCAAGCACCAGAAGAAATGCTGGAAGATGTGAAAGCGTGGATACCAGATTTTTGGGGGAGGGTGCGTTTCGTAGAGACAGGTTCGGTTCCCCACTTCAGCGGCTTTTTTCGACCAGCGATTTTTTTGCCGATGATGGATTATGAGATCCAGGATCTTCGGTTGATCCTTCTCCATGAATGGCAGCATTTTCGCAATCGGGATCAATGGAGCAAGCTGATTGGTTATCTGCTTTGCTGCCTTTTTTGGTGGAACCCCTTCATCTGGATTCTCAAAAGCAAGATGGATCAGCTACTGGAGCTTCGCTGTGACTATGCCGTGTTGGCAAAGCTGAAGAAGGAAGAGTGTGCGGATTACTATACAGTGCTCTTGAAGACATATCAATCCATGAAGAAGCAGAAAGGTTTTGAACCGGAAGGTATTCCTGCTTTGATTGGAGACCATAGCCATAATATTATTCTCCAGCGGTTTCAGATGGGACAAAGCTTTTCACAGATGCAAAAGCCCAGCAAAGTGTTGAGTATGGTTTTCAGCGGGCTATTAATGGCGGCTTTTTGTGTTTCCTATGGAGTGATCTTTCAGCCGCAGGGTCGTCCATCAACGACATACGATGGGAAAGGTGAAATAGTCCAAGGTGAAATATTTAATGAATTTCCGGAGGATAGTTATTTGACGCCCAATGAAGATGGAAGTTATACATTACATTGTGATGGTTCCGAGAGCATTGTACAGGATATTACAGTAGAGCCATTCGTATCGTTGCCTATTATAGAATAATAAGTATTTAATTGTGTAAGGAAGGAAGAGCTTAAAGTGAAAAAGAAACTAGCTTTTTTATTGATTTTCACGGGGATATTTTCGCTTTTTTGTGTAAATACAATGGCTTATGAACATAATGAAAAAGAAATAGAAAAAATAGAAAGTATGGAGCCATATGCAGAGCAATTTGAATGGTATTACCGGCAATATGAGGGAAAGACACAAAAACGCTTGTGGTCGGTTACTTATAGTAGATGGGTTACTGATTGGATAGATTGTTGATGAACAAATGAAAAACCTGGCACCGTTGAGATGCCAGGTTTTTTTTATTTGCTTAGAGGCAAATAAGAAAATAAGGCAGAATAAGTTTTGCAAATTGAAAAGTAGATAAAAATTATATATTGCAGATCGTTGGTAGAATGAAATTGCAGCACACCGTGTAAAGAGAGACAGCAAATATAGCTGTATAGGGAGAAGCAAAGGACAGGTCAGGGGATGAGTGTGAGATAGCATAAAAGTAATTCTCAACGAATTGTTGGAGGCCGAAGCATTAACACAAGCGGCCTGGTACGAGCGCAATGAGCAACGCCAGGGCTAATGCAGCGGCCACTAGAGCTACAACTTCACAATCACTTTCGGAGATGTTCCCCTTAAGATACCCAAACGCAAAGAGCGCTCCTTGGAGACAACTATTGTTGAGCGGTGTTGTTGGGAGAGCAGTGCAGAAAAGGCTCTCATTAAGATGTATATTGTCGGAGTATCCGTTTGGCGAGTGAAGAATATTATTAAGGCCTTCTGGGGAACAAAGTCTTTCCCACCACCATCAATGAGTGGAACAAGAAAGCATGTGTTCTTATTGAGAATTGGTGAAGCTGTCCTTTTTGTCACAAAGTTTGATTCTTGATACTACTTTGGTAATAAAGTTATTATAAAAATAACTGATGCAATGTAATATGTAAAGCTTTTATATTTTATTGTTACCAAAATATATTTTATATTGACAAATCGTCGAATACATAGTATATTGTTATTACAAAATGAACAAATGATTGGAGGAGATAACATAAGTGTATGGTGAAAATGAACATTGCTAAATGGGAGGGGGTTAGAATTAAAAAATAATGTTATCGTGAAAGCGATCAAGAAAGGAGATATGATCATAATGAAAAGGGCGATTGGTTTAGCCCTGTCTCTGCTTTTAGGCATAGGAATTTTTCCGGTAGAAGCAGCGGAAGTGGAGGACACTTTCACAACGGCCTCGATGAACTCATTTGTGGATTTTATGTCTCCGTTATATGAGGGCTCACAAGGCGAATATCTGTTTATAGATGCGGAGGGCAATGATATTACACAAACTGTCCTTATGGATACAAGAGAGTTAGGAAAAGATGCAGAGTGGGAAAAAATTCGCAAGTATGTAAATGAGAATGTGGCATTTATGAAATACGAACGGATAACAAATTCTGCAACTTTGGCTAATGGCACAAAAAGCATCACAAAGACGACAACATGTGGTGCGACAGTTCGTGGCGTAAGTGGGAGCCCCTCTGCCAGCAACTATACTAGAGAAGTTATTTGGGATATCAGCGGGACTGTATACTATAATGAAAGTACAGGACTGGTGACTTCGTATACTTCGGGTAGTATTTCTAATGCACATGTTATTCCGGTTGGAATGATAAAGTCTCAAAATATCACGGCTTCCAAAGCTTCTAACCAAAGATCAGTGACATATAATAGCTGGGTTGAAGCTGCAGAGGATAGTGCATATGGTGATTTTTATACGATTGTATATGAAAAAGCTTATGGTAATATGACAATTTCTGTGCCATAAAGATTGAGAGGTATTTGAGTATCTTCTAAAAGAAAGGAGAAAAATGATGAAAGCTGTTAAAAGATGTGGAGCTATTTCTCTGATTGCAATGCTGCTGTGTGTGCAATTGTCATCATCTACTTGGGCTGCTGGAACTGAAAATGTTCCAAATGAAACCAATACATCTTCTGAAAGTTTGGAAGGATTCATTGATTTTGTCAGTCCGTTGTACGAAGGCGGCGAAGAATTTTCTGCATATGAAATAAAGGGTATCAATGGCGAAAATCTGAAAGAACAGATGGTAGCGGATACACAGGATTTGGCAGATAATGGAGAATGGGAAGAGGTTCGGGAATATTGCAGAAGAAATTTGTCCGCAATTGAATACACACAGACAGGTAAATTGTTGACAAGAGCAAGGGATATTGCAAAGTGGGGAACCAAGACAATTCAAAGATTTAATGTTCCTCGTGTTTCTGGATACAATTATTCGGTCAATACTACAGATGTGCGCTTTAAAATAAGCGGGACCATTTATTATGATCCGAATACAAAAGTTATTTCCTCTGTATCGAGTACTACTGTTACAGATCAAAGCAGCACAAATGGAACAGTTGGTGTTGTGGATACTTATTCGTATCATAGCAATTACACAGGTACCTTTAAGGCGATCGCTCATCCTAAATGGGATGTATATGTGGGATCCATTTATCAGGGAACCATGGTGTTTGATAATGTAGAAGGCGTTTTGGAGGTCTCCCCCGATTGATAAAATATTAAGGAGGGGTCATAAATGAAAAAGAAGATATGGATTATAGGGCTAATCGTTCTATTGATTGCCGTTGTAGGCGTGGTTTTTTGGTGGCGCAATGCTGTGGGAAAACAGGAAGACGAAGCCTTTCTTCAGTGGATACGGCCCTTCTACAATGAGGAGCAAGGGAATTATATCTTCCAGGATGTAGAGGGGACGGATATTACTCAGCAAGTGATGCAAGATACCCAGGATTGGGCTAAAGCGGAGAAATGGAACGAAGTGCAAAAGTATGTACTGGAAAAAGTGTCTGTAGCTTGTCATGAAAAAGTGACAGAAGGCGATGGGAAAATACAGAAGGTTGCTGCTTTTGCACAGAGTACTGGAGACAAGGAGCCCTGGGTCTTTTTCACTCTGGAAGGGACGGTCTATTATAATGAGGCTACTGGCCTTGTAACATCGCAGGAACAGGGAACTTTGAAAGAAGTTTGGCTGTTGCCACGGGATGATAAAGCGGTGACAGGTCAGTCGGTGACAAACTCTGTTTCTACAGACTCAAAATCGGTGATTTATGCAGGCTATGTAGAAGTGGGGGATAAGGGAAAATTCCACGGCGAAATGAAAGTGGAAGTTCCACAGGAGTAAGATAAAATAGGCCGCATTGGAAGCTATATGTTTCCATTTTAAGCTGTATTGAAAAAGGTAAAAAAGCTGGCTGTCTGCTTTATGCAGGCAGCCAGCTTTTTTGCAATAAAAATTCAGGAAATTTGAGGAAAATTGACCAAAACCTCCCTTTGTCATTGGGATAGAGAGTGAAAAGAAAAAACCGGCCTCTCGGCCTGAGAGAGGAGGTGAAGATAACAAATGCTCTCGATTTCCCAAATGGAAACCATACGCCATCAATTTGACAGCTTCTGCCGAAAAGTGCTGCGGGAGGAGAGCCGCAATCTCAAGGTGCAATATGCACGCAGAGCAGAAAGAGAAGTAGCCCTTTCTCAGCTCTCCGAAAAGCAGCTTCAGGGATTCAGCATAGAAGATCGATATCCGTCTGATGTGATCTGTTTTGAAGTAGGACGGCATCGTGTGTCTATCCAGGATGAACGCCTGGCTGACGCGCTTTCTCAGCTATCTGAAGAGAAAAGAGACATCATTCTGCTGGCTTACTTTTTGGACATGAACGACAGAGAGATCGGAGAAAAGCTGGCTATGATGAGACGAACGGTACAGCGCAGGCGGACCAGTACGCTGTGCGAATTGAAAAAACGATTGGAGACGAAACAGGATGGGTAAAAAACAGGCAAAGGGCAATTTGCTTCCTTTTTCTCTTGTGGAGCAAGCGGCCAGCGGAGATATCGAAGCGATTGATCAGTTTTTAAGGCATTACGCTGGTTACATCCGGACGCTGGCCACCAGAAAATTTTATGATGAAGATGGCATGCCTCATATTTGCGTGGATGAAGAAATGTGCAAAAGGATGGAAATCAAGCTGATCACCCGGATCCTTCACTTTCGGGTCACTCCGGTAAAGTAAGGGCCAGGCTGCCGTTTTGCGGATTTCGTAGTTGTTCATATAAACCCTGGAAAATAGGTTCCAGGGTTTATATGAGCCAGTATGACCTGGCTCGGCACATTGACAAAGAAAAGCGCCAACGGCGCAGAATAGGGCAAACAGGACTTTTGCACCAGAGCGAGCCATGAGGAAGCGCGCCATGAACTTGAAAAAGTGAGCGGAAAAAGTGATCACTGAAACAAACCGGCAAATTGTGGGCCACGACCTCTGGTGCTTTCAAAGATACTCCCGGATCGAACGCCCTCAAGGTATTGTCCGGCGCACCCATAGGAATGGGGCGAGGTGAAAACCTGTGAGACTGTGGCCAGCAGCCGCCTGTTTGCTTTTGATTGATCATAAGCGTTTTAGATAGAATGGTTGACCGGAGAAAAATGGTGTAGATGGAAGGCAGCAAAGACTAAAGCAACACCGAATTATATCTTTTGATAATCTACAAGGCTACGATCTCTTTCTGGGGGACTTGTGGGTTACCGCATAAAGCAAACCATTTGCTGCATACATCTGGGAGAAAGGAGGTACATGCTCTATGCAAGAACAGATTGATCTGGCAGAATTGGCAAGTGTGAATATTCAAAAGATCAGCAAAGGAGAACTGGTGGATGCCAGTAATTTGCATTTTGATCTCCAGGTCCCACAGAAATCCCGGGCGGCCTATCTTCTCAATGCGATTGGAAATCCTTATTGCTTCCGTGTGGGAGAGCTGAGTGTCAAGTTGGAGTTTGTAGAACATGGGTCGTCTCTGCAAGATGTGCTCCTCACCTTTCTTCAGAGAAAAAAGAGTGGCCTTTGATTCTATCGCTTACCTTTGAGTTGCTTTTCCCATTTTTTGATGATGTCAGTGGAAAGCAGTATAATATAGGTGTAATGTGATAGGGAAGGAGGCTAATATGGCACGGAAAAGCCGGGCTATGACCCAAACTGTTGCAAAAACCAAACACAGAGTATGGAGAATTGGAATTTACATTCGTCTTTCCAAAGAGGATGCTCGGTGCTTAGACGAGTCCGAAAGCGTCACCAACCAGCGGGCGATCATTGAGGACCATATCGCCGGGTTCAACGATGGTGACGAGTACATCATCGTGGACGAATATGTGGACGATGGCATTTCCGGAACGACGGATGATGAGCGGGATGACTTCCAGCGGATGCTGGCTGATATTAAGCGAGGCCGAGTCAACTGCGTTATTGTAAAAGACCTTGCCCGCTCCTTTCGCAATTACAGCGATCAAGGTTACTATCTGGATGATTGGTTTCCACGGTATAATGTCCGTTTTATCTCCCTGTTCCACCAGCCCCTGGACAGCTATAAAGAACCTCAGAATATGCGGAGCATCGCAGTACCCATTCAGGGAGTTCTTAACGAAAACCATTGTGCGGAGACCTCCGACAAGGTGCGGGAAGTATTTGATATGAAGCGCCGCAATGGGGAACACATCGGTTCCTTTGCCGCATACGGTTATCTGAAAGATCCGACGAATAAAAATGCTCTTGTGGTGGATGAAGAGGCCGCTGGCGTTGTCCGTGACATCTTCCAGATGTTTTTGGACGGCATGAGCAAAAATGCTATTGTCCACTATCTGAATGATCACGGCGTCCTTTGTCCCGCAGCTTATAAACGAGAACGCCTTGGACTGAAATATCAGAATCCAAGTTTGGCTCCTGATAAGCGCCCCTTGTGGTGTGCTATGACGGTGGGTAAAATCCTGCAAAACCGGATGTACTGCGGCGACATGGTACAAGGGCGCTACCGCATGAAAAGCTACAAGATCCATGTGCAGGAGATCGTTCCTCAGGATGAATGGTATATCGTAGAGAATACCCATGAAGCTATTATTGAGCGGGAAATTTTTGAAAAGGTTCAGCAGCTTCTCATGCGGGACACTCGCACAGGCCCCCAGCAGAAGAAACTATACTTGTTCAGTGGATTTCTGAAATGTGCCGATTGCGGAAAATCCATGACCCGCAGCAAAGTGGGAAATACGGTATACTATTACTGCCGTACTTATAAAGACCAATCCAAGAGCGCTTGTACCAAGCACACAATTAAGCATACCCAGCTGGAAGCCGCCGTTCTCTGTGCAATCCAGCAGCAGGTCTATTTGGCCGTAGACTTCTCCAAGACCATAGAGCAGATCAACAAAGCTCCATTGGTTAAAAGCCAGTCCAAAAAGCTGCATGATGCCATCGAACAGAAAGAACGGGAGTTTGCTAAGATTGTCCGTTATAAGCAGGCAATCTATCAGGATTGGAAAGATGGCGAGATCACACACCGGGATTACCGGCATATGAAAGAGGAATATGAACAGCAGGCTGAGACATTGAACCAGGTTCTGGAACGGCTCAGAGAAGAACAAAGGGAGCTGGAAAACGGCATTGATATGGAAAACCCCTTCTTGGCAGCCTTCCAGCAGCATCAGAACATTGAAAAGCTGACGCGGGATATCTTAATTGAATTGGTGGACCATATCAAGGTCTATGAGGGAGGTAGCATCAGCATTGCGTTCCGGTTTGCCGACGAGCTGCGCCGGATCAGAGAGTTTATCGAACTCAATACTCATAATGAGGCGGTTTGACAAGAAACCGCATTTTTACAGATTATTTGTTTTCCTAAATAAACCGTTCCGGTGGGGCCGGTAGGCCCGGTAGGTCCAGTAGGGCCGGTTGCTCCAGTGAGACCGGTAGGCCCGCTAGGTCCAGTGAGACCGGTAGGCCCAGTAGCACCGGTGAGGCCAGTAGGTCCGGTAGGGCCGGTTGCTCCAGTGAGACCGGTAGGCCCAGTAGCACCGGTGAGGCCCGTAGGTCCAGTTGCTCCGGCGGGCCCCATGGGACCCATCGGTCCAGTAGAACCAGTTGGTCCGATTGGCCCGGTTGGGCCAGTGGCCCCGGCCGCTCCTGTGGCCCCTGTGGTTCCGGCGGGCCCCATGGGACCCATCGGTCCGGTGGGGCCTTGGAAACAGCAGGTGGTAATGCAATGGCAGCGGCGGGGTTTATTTTCAGTAGGGTAACAATTCATTCCAATCCCTCCACAGGCATTGTATGCCCAAAGGGCAGAGGGTGTGCTTTATCGTTCGATACCGTCCCGGGCCAAAACACCTTGCTCCGTATAGTAGTGACGGACTTCTTGCATTTCAGTGATCAGATCGGCTTTTTCCATCAAACAGGATGGCATATAGCGTCCGGTGAGTACCAATTCCATCCCTTGAGGACGCCGCTCGATCAAGGCCAGTACATCCTCTTCCTGAATCAGCCCGCACACGATGGCAATGCTGATCTCATCCAGAATCATTACATCATATTGACCGCTTTCCATCAACTGTGCCACATGCTCCAGCCCTTCCTGTGCCGCTTGACGGTCACTTTCTTCTGGCGGACGATCAATAAAGCAGCCTTTGCCCAGAAGCTCTATTGTAATCTGGGGCAGCGCTTTTTCCATCAGACGCACTTCACTGTATTTCATATCTTTCACAAATTGACCGATATAGACCCGCAGCCCGGCCCCAGCGGCCCGCAGAGCCAGGCCCATGGCGGCAGTGGTTTTTCCTTTGCCGTTGCCAGTGTAGATTTGCAGATATCCTTGCTTCATGGTGTACCTCTTTTCTTTAAAAGTAACTGTTGGATAGCATGCTGATTATAGCAACACAGGCTAAGGCTGTAAAGTGGTGTGAGCGAGGGAGAGTGGAGAAAACAGGAGACCGGTGAAATGGCAATACGGTCCTATTACGGACCTTTGACAGGATTGATATTATTTGCGGTCTTTTTGCAGACAAACCAATTATTGACCAGGCGGGAAAAGAATTTGTTTGCTTGCGAACTAACAGTGGTGGGAATGATGCTGCTGGCCACTTCCGATGCCTGCGTCTCCCAGGCTTCGGAGGAAGTACAGTGGCGGGCCCGGGCCATAGCCAGTGCTTTGCAGTTTGCTTTGGCGCCTATGGCGCCGTTTTTTTCTGGTACAGTTGTGTCACCCTATGCACCGGATCAAGCAGCGGCTGTTTGCCTTGCCGGTAGTTATCAATTGTAGCGGTGGCCCTGGTGATGATAGGGGCCAGTGGGATTGAGGTGATTCTCCATCTCCGCGGCGTTCTTTGGAGCACAGCGACGATTTGTCTGATTCTCTTGTTCTTTGCACTTACTGTTACAAAGGTATTGTATGATCCTTTGACCGGGACATATAGCCGCCTGGCCTATCAGAAGCGGTTGGAGTGTATTCGGTGGAAGAGCCAGATCACTTTGGCCATGGTGGATATGAACGGCTTGAAAAAGATCAACGATTGTTTGGGCCATGGGGCCGGAGATCAGGCAATCTGCCAAGTTGCTCAGGCATTGAGCGCCATCCGGTGTCGAAGATTGAAAGTGTATCGATACGGAGGAGATGAGTTTGTGCTCATCGGAGAAGGGCTGATAGCCGGCCGTCTGGAACGGGAGCTGGAGGGAGCTCTCGTGCGGTGCGGTACAGTGGAAGGGATGCCAGTCTCTTTTGTCTATGGTGTTCGGCAGGGCCGGGGCGCAGAAGTGGAAAAGCTGCTGGGAGAAGTGGATAGCCAGATGTATGTGAACAAAGCACAAAATCTGGCCGATGATGTAAGCCATCCAGAACCCAGCGGCGGTTATTTCGGTGGCGGCCAGGCCTGATAAAAAATAAAATCACAGAAAAAGGCCGACCGTTCTTTTGGAATGGCCGGCCTTTTTGGTCGGTGAAAGAATGAAGTTTTGCCGGTCAATCAGAGAACAAATTCTCCCTGACGGATGACCTGCACATCGTCCAGATACAGATCGGGCTTCAGAATGATGCCGTCCATGTGGCAATCGGCTTTGTTCACGCCGCCGAAGGAAGTGTTGGTGCCGAAGGCAATGTGCACCGTACCATAGACCTTTTCGTCCTCCAGGATGATGCCCCGCAGAATGGCTTTTTCATTGGTGCCGATGCCCAACTCGCCCACTGTGCCGTTTTCCGGCTTTTGCAGCAGGATGGCAAGCTTGCCGTCGTCCCCGTCCACACTTTGCAGCACGCCGTCCTTGATGTGCACCGTGATGGGCTTTTCCAGCTTGCCCACGCCCACCATGCTGCCGTCAATGATCATGCTGCCATTGACCCCATTTTCCATGGGGGCGATGTAGGCCTCGCCGGAAGGCAGATTGCCGCTCTGACCCTTTTCCCGGTAGACGCCGGGGGAGGGGATGCCTTTGCGACTCTGGAGATCCAGGGTGAGGGTGTGGCCGTCTTTGCAGATGCGGGCGGTGCTGGCTTTGGTGAGCATTTCGGTCAAAGTGCCGGTGAGCTTTTCCACCTGGTCATAGTCAGCGGTGATGGCCCCTTCCTGGAACATTTCCTGGGTGATGCCGGGCATGGTGGCCAGTCGGGCGCCGTTCTTCACGGCATTGATCCGGGCGTTGGTATGGGTAAGAGATTTCTCTGTGGGGCAGATGATCACCTGAGACACCGCCATGGCAGCGGCCACCGGAGCAGGGGGCTCCTCACCGGAAACAGAGCGGGGAGCCATTTGCATCAGCATGGCTTCAGCCCCCAGAGATTGAGCTCCTTCGTACAAGGCCCGGCCGATCTCCGGACGGCTGTCATCGGTGACGATGAGCACGGTCTCGCCCGCTTTGACGGCCAGGCTGGAGCACAGTACCGATTTTGCGTTTTCCACAAGATCCATTGGTTGTTCCTCCTGAATTGATTTGGGCGGCGCAGGCTGTGCGCCGCCCAACATATTTTTGGCTCTTACAAAAGCTCCATGGCCACCCGGGCCAGGAGAGTGCGGGGCAGAATCACCCGTTTCCCGGTTTCTTCCTGAAAGATCTCTTTCATCTTTTGGGTATAGCCGATGCAGTCCAGAATCACCATATCGCAATCGGTTTCCGCCACCTGTCTGGCGCACTGACGCACACCTGCTTCCCCTTCATAAGGGGAAACGGCAAAGGAAACCGGCTCCTGAAGATAAAGTTTCCATTTTTCCAGGCTCTGGTCCTTTTGCAGGGGTGAGGGATTGACAATAGCGGTTTTTCGGGAGGAAATGGCCGGGGCCATGCCCTTGAGCACCCGGCCGGGGAAAAGCAGGGGTACCCGGCTTTGGAAGGTGTCGGGAAAATCCCCGGTGCAGAAAAAGAGGATCAGACGGCATCCTGCATCTTCCAGCTCCGTGATGGCATTTTGCAGCCGGGGAAGCACATATTTTTCAGCAAAAGTCACCGAAGAACCGTCTGTGAGGCGGGAAACCAGCACATAGTCTCCCTCTTCCGGCTGGAAAGCGGCAATGTCTTCCTGGGTCAGCCCGTCCAGGCCGCCCCTTTCCAAAAGCTCCACACCGGGGAGCAGGGGCAGGATATCCGCTGTTACATCCACCCGGGGAGCCTGTCCCACGGTGACTGCTCCGATTTTTACCGAAGGCATGATTAGTTCCTCCCCTTGGTCTGGAAATGACCCATGGGGCCATACAGCTTCTGGATGAGGGCATATTCTTCCTCATCGTAGAACTTGCAGTCACCCTTGCCAAAGTACTTGGCCACTTCCAGCATGAAGCGGGCGGCTTCTTCGCAATCCACGAAGTGGGTGGCGCCGGTGGCGCAGCCGGCCACAGTGGTTTCGGTGGTGATGGCCACGCCTACCACAGGAGCATTGGTGGCAGTAGCGGGCTGGAGGATGCTGTTGAGGTGGTACAGGTCGTTGCCATAGGGGGTGATGTCCTGCTGAGACAGGGCAAACACATAGGGCAGGCGGCCGGTGGAAGTCTGCATGATATCCAGCAGATCATCGCTGACCTTCAGGATATAGCCTTCCTTGACGGTGGGGGAGATGGCAAAGCCACGGGTGTTGATGATCCGGTTGCCCTTGGTGGTGTCCACCACCAGGATGGCGTCCAGCTCGGGGGTGACTTCGGCCTGGTTCACCTGGGCCATGTCCAGGGGAGAACCCATGAAGGGTACCGGCTTATGGGGCTGGGTGGGAGCATCGGGGCATACATGGGTGGAAATGAACACATCTCCTTCCAGATAGTCGCCTTTCACCTGCATATCCAGCAGTTTTGCAGCCAGGGTCAGGGCCACCAGAGCGCCATCGCCATCGGAGACAAAACCGGTCATTTCCGGACGGGCACCCAGGCCGCCCAGACGGCCCAGCAGGCCGATGGTGGGGGCTGTGCCGCCCTGGCTCTTGCCGTTTTTGCCGGGGATGCGCACCTTCACCATATCGGTGGAGCCTTTGGCACCGGAGAGCACCTGAATTTCCACATTGGCGTCCGCCTTGATGGAGCGCAGGTAGTCAGCCACCTTCTGGCCGCTGGCGGTGCTGCTGTCCAGGATATCATAGACCTCAGTCAGTTGTTTGAGAAGCATTCTTTTTTCCACCTTTCTTTTTGGAGAGTTCTCCAATTCTCTCCCCATCCTATCACACAAAAAAGCGCCTGGCAAGAAACCAGGCGCTTTTTTGCAGAAATAGGCAATTTAAAAGCCAGAGGGCAGGGAGAGAAAGAAGGGCTGGATGCCTTCTGGATCATAAAGCTTTACATCCATGACCTCAAACCCCTTGCCAGGGCGGATCAGGTGGAGAGACAGGGGCCGGTTGGTGGCTGTATCCAAAGCATAGAAGCAGTCACGCTTTTCTCCGTTTAGATAGCCATAGAGCACTCCGTCACATAAGGCAAGAAAATTACCATTATACCAATTTTGTTTATTACCCATTTTTTCTTGGGGGATATCTAAAGTCAAAGTGATGGAATCTTTTTCACTCCAGTCGAAATCGTAGGAATAAAGGATCACCTGGCGGAGGGAAGAGGTGTTGGCCAGAAAATAGCCTTCCGGGGTGATGAGTAGGTGGGACACCGGCTTGGTCAAGGGAAGGGAAAACAGCTGACCGGCGGCAAAGTCGTATTGTCCCAAGTACTTTTCGTTGCCCTGGGTATAGAAAAAGAAGAGCCGGTCTCGTTCGCCATCATAAAGGGTGCGGGTTTCGATCAGGCAGTCTTTCAGCAGGTTGGTAAGAAAAACTTGTCTCTCCCAAGTTTCGCCCGTTTTTGCATCCAACAAAGTGAGGATGATTTCATTTTGATCTGTGCGGCGGTAAAGACATAGGCCTTTTTCCCAAGAAAAGCAGTCAATCAAGGACTCAAAAGCATTGCTTTTTTCAATATGATATTCCTGTGTTTGCGAATCTGATACAATAAAAATACGCCAAAAAAGCGCTTGTTTTTGCCAATTATCCCAAACGAAAACAGTGCCGAAATCATAGGTGTCCCGAAACATCACTTGCCCATAATCCTCCTCGGGTTGGGGAGACTGCAGGACATTTACATCTTCCGTGGAGTAGAAGCTTCGATAAGTACGTTGAAAATCTCCATTCCCTTTTTTCCATTTTCCATTTTTCCAACTATAGTAGGCTGTTTGATAAGAAGGGGCGCCGTAATTTTTTTCATAGAATATACCAGGCAGATATGGTGAGTTTGTGGAAACCAGAGGCTGACAAGTAAAGCTTACAGAAGTGTATAAGAGCCAGCCAAAGAAAGAGAAAGAAAGTACGGCTAAAAGAGCAATCAAAATCCGCTTTTTCATTTTTTTCTCCTTTTAATGATGAAATTATTCTTCCACTTCCAGCGAGAAGGGCCAAGCTGCTGATACATATTGACCCGTAGCATACAGCCTTGTATTATATCCGTCAACCTCCAAAGCGCTGGGAGTAACAGTTCCACTTCCGGGAGAACAGACATTAACGCCAGCATAATTATAGGCTTTCCAAACCAAAGTGGCACAGTTCATAACACTATTGGAGTTGCGGGGAGCCAAGGCATTATAGCTCCATCCAAGGAGGTTATTCAAAGCATAATAGGCCGCCTGGGCCTTTTGCGGAGTTGTGAATTTTTAATTTTCAGCATCTAAGCTTAGATTTGTTTTACTATTATATACCATAACTGTTTGGGAAAATCAAGAAAAAATCTGAATAATTGGAGAATTGCCAATATGTGCTAGATATAGAAGGTCAACTTTCCTCCTCTTCCTCATCCCAGCGCAGGAACAGACGCTGCACCAAGCGGAGACGGCGCAGGGCCTCTTTCTTTTCCATCCGGGCCTTGTGGACTTGCTCCATGGCTTTTTCCAGTTCTTCACGGGTGGCGCGGAGGGCCAGCTTCTGGGCTTTCCGCAGGGCGGAGAGGGTGCGCTTATATTCCTGCCGGGCTTTTTTCAGCCGAAGGGTCAATGCGTGAGGGCGGGCCTGCCAATGGGGATAGGCATGGAGCAGACGGCGGAGAAGCCGTTTGTCCCGCAGCACTTGGTGTACGGCCTGGGCGATTTCTTCGGTGTTGTCGCCCTTTTGGGTATCGATGTGCTTTTTCAGCAGGTTCATCACGGTAAAGGACAGACCGCAGTCACAGACAAACAGTGCCCACAGAGTCCAGACCAGAATGGCCATCACAAAGAGGGGGATGCGGGACACCCAGGAGAAAAAGAAGGGGTCCACCACCCGGACAATAATGGCAGAGGCCAGACCGAAGAGGATCAGGTTTCCGATCCACACCCGACCGTGAAGGTTCATGGGCTTTTTGGAATAGTCCCACCAGCGGGCGTGGAAGAGCTTTTCCAGATACCAGCTGGTGAAGTATTCCAGGCTGCCGCACAGGAAGAAGCCGGCCAGAAACACATCGCCCCAGGTGCCCCGGTATCCCAGAAGGCCGCCCACTACAATGGTGACAAAGGTGACGCCGCAGCCATAGATGGGGCACCAGGGTCCCAACAGGAAGCCGCGGTTGACCAGACGCCGGTATTCAATGGATACCAGCACCACTTCCATCACCCAGCCCAGAAAAGAAAAAAGGAAAAAGAGCAGAGAGAGCTGATAAAACAGTTTCACAAAAATGGTCTCCTTTGCATGAGATTTTGATGGATTTCAAAATGGAAAATATGAAAGACAGCATACACCCTGGAGGCCTCCAGGTCAAGGGGTGGGGCATAAAAAATTTCTCAGAGAAGAAACCCCACCCACGGCCCTTGATTTTGGATCGGGGGTGGGGTATGATAAAAACAAATATGCAAACAAAAGGAGCGGCGGAACATGCGATTGGAACGAATTACCTGGAAACAGGCGGAACGCTATTTCAAAGATCACCATACGGCGGTCATTCCCATCGGGAGCATCGAAAACCACGGTTCTCACTTGGCTTTGGGCACCGATTTTCTCATCCCTTCCCATTTGACCGGGGCCATTGAGAAAAAGTGCGATGTGCTCATCGTCCCCGCCGTGCCCTATGGAGTGGCCGATCATCATTTCGGGTTCCCCGGCACCATTTCTTTGGGCTATGACGGCCTGCGTCTGGTGCTGGAAAAGATCACCGATTGTTTGTATCGTTATGGCGTGCGTCGCTTCGTCTTTCTCAATGGCCATGGGGGCAACGATCAGGCCATTCTGGATACCGCCCTTCAGTTGGAGGACAAAGGCGCTCTGGGCGCTTTGCTCAACTGGTGGCAGCTGGCTGGAGAGCTGAATCCCAAATGGAAGGGCGGCCACGGCGGCGGAGAAGAGACGGCGGCCATTCTGGCCATCGATCCCAGCCTGGTATATATGGAGGATTATATGCCCCTGGAGCCCCAGGATATCTCGGCCGGTCTGCCCACTTCCGGCGTCAAGACCGTGCGGTATCAGGGCATTGATGTGACGGTGCAGCGTCACTTTGGTTCGGTGACACCTTCCGGCTGGTTCGGGCCGGATGACCCCAAGGATGCCACCGAGGAATGGGGCCAGGAAATGCTCCAGAAAGTAGGAGAGTTCATCACCGGCTTCATCAATGAATTTGACAAAGTGCCTCTGGAGGAGCGCAAATAGGATGCTGGAGCCCCTTTTTCAGTTGGACTCCGTTTTGAACCGGAAACTGTATTTGAGCCTGCAAAAAGCCTATTTCCGCCAGTTTCGTCAGGGGTACCGCAAGGCCTGGATGGCCGCGGCCCTGGCGCTGGCGGCGGTGGCCGGGCTGTTTGCCCACTCAGGGGACAGCCTGGGCTGGGTTTATGCCGTTTTGGCTCTGCTGGCTTTTTATGCGGTCCAATGGGGCTGGCATCTGCCTGCGTTGTGGAACCTGACCCGGATGAAAAAACAGCTGGGGAAAAATGTGCATTTTGCTTTTTGGGATTTTGGCCTGGAGCGTACCGGGCCGGAAGGGGAGCAGCTCATTCCCTGGCGGGAAGTGACCCATGTGCTGGAAACGCCACAGGGATGGGGGCTTTTGTGCCGCAGCCGCCTGCTGGCCTGGGGCGATGGCCCACGGAGTGGGGAAGAAAAGGCCCGTTCTTTTGATTTGCCGGCCTTTCTTTCTTTTCTGAGGGGAAATGCATGAGGGGCCCGATGAAAAAACACTGGAAGAATGGCTGTTTGAGCGGAAAAAGACCGAAGTCATTTTTGCAGTGGTGGAGGGAGAAGAGGTGGGGTTTACCCTGTTCTTCCATAATTTCTCCACTTTTCTTGGCCGGGCCGGTCTTTACCTGGAAGATCTTTATGTAAAGCCGGAGCACCGGGGAAATGGGTATGGGAAGGCCATATTGCAAAAGCTGGCCGCCATTGCCGTGGAGAGAAAATGCGGCCGACTGGAATGGTGGTGCCTGGACTGGAACAAACCCAGCATTGATTTTTATCGCTCCCTTGGCGCCGAGCCCATGTCCGATCGGACGGTATACCGCATAGCGGGGGATACCCTGGCCAGGCTGGCCCAAGGAGAATAAGAAAAGAAAAAAGAAAAAGACCGCATCACAAGATGCGGTCTTTTTTGGTCGGAGTATCGGGACTTGAACCCGAGGCCTCTTGGTCCCGAACCAAGCGCGCTACCAGCTGCGCTATACCCCGAAGAGGGCAAGTTGCTCTCACGAGCAGACTGCTTTATTATTATAGGCATTGTAAGCCCCTTTGTCAAGAGCTGGCCGGGGAAGAATTTTTAAAAAAACAAAAATAAGTCTGGACAAACCAAGGGAAGTTTTGTATAATGAATAGGCACAAGACGCTAGTATAGCTCAGTCGGTAGAGCAACGCATTCGTAATGCGTAGGTCGTCGGTTCGAATCCGACTTCTAGCCCCAGTGGGTGTGGGCTAACTTTTAAGCCGCTTGCCTTCCCGGCAAGAGATAGTGGTGTAAATCCGCTCGCCCGCTCCAAAGGCCGTTTGCCATTTTGGCAAACGGCCTTTTTCTGTCCTTGACAAAAGGGAAGGGGAGACCGTATAATATCCCTTGTATAAAGGCTGTGAAGGGCAGGAGTATCCCGGTGAAGCGGCATAGAGAGGGCACGGTTGGTGGAAGTGCTCCCAAGGCGCCGGGGGAATGTGGTCCCTGAGCCGCAGGCTGAACCGCCCTTTTGGGCACAGTAGGCCCCGCCGTTTGGCCCGCGTTAAGGGAAAAGGCGCTGTCTGGCGCCGGAGTGTGCGTTTTTTAACGCAAATATGGGTGGTACCGCGGAAGTGAAATGTTTACCTCCGTCCCGTAACAACACGGGGCGGAGGTTTTTTTGTGATCGGCCGCCCTCGGCCATACAGCAAGAAAGAAGGAGTGAAGCCGAATATGGCAAAGGAACTGGAAAAGGTCTACGATCCCAAACAGACCGAAGACAGCGTCTATCGGTTTTGGGAGGAAAGCGGCTGTTTCAAAGCCGAAGTGGACAAGAATAAGAAGCCTTACAGCATCGTCATGCCGCCCCCCAATGTGACGGGGCAGCTGCACATGGGTCACGCCTTTGATGTGACCATTCAGGATGCCATCATCCGCCAGAAGCGGATGCAGGGCTATGAGGCTCTGTGGATGCCCGGCATGGACCACGCCGGCATCGCCACTCAGATCAAGGTGGAAGAATACCTGCGGGAGCAGGAGCACAAGACCCGCTATGACCTGGGAAGAGAGGAATTTCTCCGCCGGGTCTGGCAGTGGAAGGACGAATACGGCGGAAGAATTCTGGACCAGCAGAAAAAGCTGGGCGCTTCTCCCGACTGGCGCCGCCGCCGCTTCACCATGGACGAAGGCTGCTCCAAAGCGGTGCGTCAGACCTTTGAGAACCTGTATAAAAAGGGCTTGATCTACCGGGGCAGCCGGATCATCAACTGGTGCCCCCACTGCGCCACCGCTCTGTCCGACACCGAAGTGGAATACAATGAGCAGCAGGGCCATCTGTGGCACATCAAGTACAAGGTCCAGGAGACCGGGGAGGACATGATCATTGCCACCACTCGGCCTGAGACCATTCTGGGCGATACCGGCATTGCCGTCAACCCGGAAGACGAGCGTTACACCCATCTCCATGGCAAGCACGCCATCCTGCCCCTGGTAGGCCGTCTGCTGCCCATTTTCCCCGATGATTATGTGGAAAAGGACTTCGGCACCGGCTGCGTTAAGGTCACACCCTGCCATGACCCCAACGACTTTGACATGGGCCAGCGTCACGGCCTGGAGCAGATTCTGATCCTGGACAACGACGCCAAGATCAACGAAAACGGCGGTAAATACCAGGGAATGGACCGATATGAAGCCCGCAAGGCCATTCTGGCCGATCTGGACGCCATCGGCGCTTTGGTGAAAACCGAGGATTACAGCCACAATGTGGGCACCTGCTACCGCTGCGGCACCACCGTGGAGCCCATCACCTCTGCCCAGTGGTTCGTCAAGATGAAGCCCCTGGCCGAAGAGGCCATCCGGGTGGTGAAAGAGGGACGGATCAAGTTTGTTCCCGAGCGCTTCACCAAGACCTATATGAACTGGATGGAGAATGTGCACGACTGGTGCATCTCCCGTCAGCTGTGGTGGGGCCATCAGATTCCCGCCTGGTACTGCGACGACTGCGGCCATGTGACGGTGAGCAAAGAGGATGCCTGCCAGTGCGAAAAGTGCGGCAGCAAGCACATCCATCAGGAAGAGGATGTGCTGGACACCTGGTTCAGCTCGGGCCTGTGGCCTTTCTCCACCATGGGCTGGCCGGAAAATACTCCGGAACTGTCCTATTTCTATCCCACCGATGTGCTGGTCACCGGTTATGACATCATCTTCTTCTGGGTGGCCCGTATGGTGTGCATGGCAATGGCTGAAATGGGCGAGATCCCCTTCAAGACGGTGTATATCCACGGTCTGATCCGGGATGCGCAGGGACGGAAAATGTCCAAATCCCTGGGCAACGGCATCGATCCCCTGGAGGTCATCGACCACTATGGCGCCGATGCTCTGCGTTTTACCATCTGCACCGGCAACAGCCCGGGAAATGACACCCGTTTCAGCGAGGAAAAGGTGGAGGCCAGCCGGAACTTCTGCAACAAGATCTGGAACGCCAGCCGGTATGTGCTGATGAATCTGGATATTGAAGAGCCCGGCCTGCCGGAAGAGTTAACCCTGGAGGACAAATGGATCCTCTCCCGCTATAACGACCTGGTGCGGGAAGTCACCGAGAACATGGACAAGTTCGAGCTGGGCATTGCCGCCGAAAAGCTCTATTCCTTCATCTGGGATACCTACTGCGATTGGTATATTGAGCTGACCAAGCCTCGTCTCCAGAACAAAGAGGACAAGAAGGCCCACGAAGGCGCTCAGCGGGTGCTGGCTTATGTGCTCTCTGGGACCATGCAGCTGCTCCATCCCTTCATGCCCTTCATCACCGAGACCATTTGGCAGGCCCTGCCCCACGAAGGGGATTCCATCATGCGCAGTCCGTGGCCGGAATACAGCCAGAGCCTGTCCTTTCAGGAAGAGGAAAAGCAGATGGAAGTGCTGATGGAGATGATCCGGGCCATCCGCAACCGGCGCAGCGAAATGAATGTGCCGCCCTCCAAAAAGGCACAGCTGATGTTCTCCGGAGAGAAGGCCGCGTTGTTTACAGCGGCAGCGCCTCTGGTAGAGCGGCTGGCCTATGGCTCCCAGGTGAGCCAGGTGGCGGCAGACACCGATCTGTCCGGCACCGTTTCGGTGGTCACCGACAGCGCTACCTGCTATATGCCCATGCGGGAGCTGGTGGACATGGAGAAGGAGAAGGCCCGCCTGCAAAGCGAAAAGGAAAAGGCGGAGCAGAACCTGCAGCGTATTCTGGGCAAGCTGCAAAACGAGAGTTTTGTGCAGAAGGCTCCGGCCGCCGTGGTGGAAGCCGAGCGGCAGAAGGCCGAAAAAGCCCGTCAGCTCATCGCCAAGCTGGAGGAAAACCTGGCGAATATGAAATAAAGCCGGGAGGACAGGGCCATGATGACCTACCAGGAGGCAATGGATTTTATCAATCACATCCCCCATATCGGCAAACGCAATGGGGTCAATCGGGTGCGGCCTCTGCTGGAAAAGCTGGGGAACCCCCAGCAGCACCTTCGGTTTGTCCATGTGGCAGGCACCAACGGCAAAGGGAGCACCGTGGCCATGACGGCCTCGGTGCTCCGGCAGGCCGGCCTGCGGGTGGGGATGTTCATCTCCCCCTATGTGGAGGATTTCCGGGAGCGGATCCAGCTGGATGGACAGTGGATCTCAAAGGAGGACCTGGCGGAAGAGGTGAGCACTCTGGCTCCTCTGTTCCGTCAGCTTCAGCAGGAGGATCGGGCGGTCACCGAGTTTGAGTTCGATACCGCCATGGCCCTTCACTATTTTGCCCGAAAGAAATGTGATATGGTGGTGCTGGAAGTGGGCATGGGGGGCAAGCTGGATGCCACCAACTGCATCGATGCCCCTGATGTGAGCGCCATCGCTTCCATTTCCTTTGACCATACCCAGTATCTGGGCAATACCCTGGCGGAGATCGCTGGGGAAAAAGCAGGAATCATCAAAATGGGCAGCCGGGTGGCCATTTACCCTAAAGAGCCGGAAGAAGCCATGGAAGTGATCCGCAAAGTTTGCCGGCAAAACAGCATCCAGCCCAATCTACCCGATCTGTCCCAGCTGGAGATCCTCTCCTGTGGGGGAGAAGGCAGCGTCATCCGCTATAAAGGCAAGCAGCTGCACATCCCCTTGCTGGGAGAGCATCAGATCTACAATGCCCTGACGGTATGCGCCATTTTTGAAGAGCTGAACGCCGGGGGATGGGATTTTGACTGGGAGACCATCCAAAAGGGCATTGGCCAGGCCCGCTTCGAAGGCCGGCAGGAAGTGATCTGCCGCGAGCCGTTGTGCCTGGTGGATGGCGCCCACAACCCGGATGGGGTGGACAGCCTGTGCCGCACCATCGACCGGTTTTTTGCAGGAAAACAGGTGACCGTGGTCATGGGAATGCTGGAGGACAAGGACTACGCCTACGGCCTTTCCCAGCTGGCCCAAAGAGCCAGCCGGTTTATTGCTGCAACCCCTCAGGATACCCCTCGGGCGCTGCCGGCCGGGAAGGCGGCGGAGATCGCCAAAAGCTATTGCCAAAGGGTAGAGGCGGTGGACGATCCGGCCCAGGCTGCTTTCCTGGCTAAGAGCCAGGCCGGGGCGGAAGATGTGGTCATTGCCTGCGGAAGTCTGTATATGATCGGCTATGCCAAGCAGGGTTTTCTGCGAGAAGAATAAAGATGAGCCGGGGAGAGTTTTCTCCCCGGCTTTTTCGCTAAAAATTGCGGTGTCCTTTTGCTACAATGGGGACAAGCCCAAAAAGAAGAAAAAGGATGAAGCATATGGTAATAGAGCAAAAAGAAGAGGGGCTGTCGGTCCTTCTGGAGGGAGAGCTGGGGCACCACGAAGCCCTCAGCGCCCTGCGCAGCCTGGAAGATGCCATCAGCCAACAGAGCCCTTCCCGGATGGAGCTGGATTTTTCCGGCGTCAGCTTTATGGACAGTTCGGGGATCGCCTTGGTGGTGCAGTCGGCCCGGCAGATGAGGGTCATCGGCGGCAGTCTGACTGTGCGGGGCGTTTCCCGTCAGGCCATGCGGGTCTTTGATGCCGCCGGAATTCCCAAGATCGTCCGGTTTGTGGGGAAGGAGGAAAAAAGATGAAAAAGCCCCTCAATTCCATGACAGTAACTTTTGACAGCCGTTCGGTGAACGAAGGCTTTGCCCGGGTGTGCGCCGCTTCCTTTGTGGCCCAGCTGGACCCCACCATGGACGAGCTGAACGATTTGAAAACCGCCGTCAGTGAAGCGGTGACCAATGCCATCGTCCATGGCTATCCCGATTGCGTGGGAAAGATCACCCTGACGGTGAAGATCTTTGAAAACAGCCTGGTGGAAATTCTGGTGCGGGACAAGGGGAGAGGCATCCCCGATATCGAAAAGGCCCGTCAGCCTTTGTACACCACCGGAGGCAAGGAGCGCAGCGGTATGGGCTTCACCATTATGGAGAGTTTCATGGATCAGCTCACCGTTCGCTCCCAGCCTGGAAAAGGGACAGCGGTGCGGATGAAAAAACGGCTTTCGGTGCGTCTGGGCGCCGGAGGGCAGGCTTGACCGCCCAGGAGGAACGGTGTGAACTGATCCAGAAGGCCCAACAGGGAGACAAAGAGGCCATGGAACAGCTGGTGACCCAAAACAGCCCCTTGGTGTGGAGTATTGTCCGCCGGTTTTTGGGGCGGGGAGTGGAAAAAGACGACCTGTACCAGCTGGGATGTATGGGGCTTTTGAAGGCAGTGGAAGGGTTTGATCCGGCCTTTGCCACCCAGTTTTCTACATATGCTGTGCCTAAAATCGCCGGAGAGATCCGTCGGTTTCTCCGGGACGACGGCCTTTTGAAGGTCAGCCGCAGCGTGAAGGAGAACCAGAATCGGGTCATGGCGGCCCGGGCCCGGCTGGAAAGTGTTTTGGGAAGAGAACCCCGACTTTCGGAGATCGCAGAGGAGACCGGGCTGACGCCGGAGGAGATCGCCGCCGGGGAGACAGCCTGTCAAAGTGCTCTGTCCCTCAATGCGGAATGGGGAGAGGACGGTTTCCGGTTGATGGACATTTGCCCGGCCCCCGATGAAGAAGAGGGGCGGGTGGAGCTTCTGGCTCTGCGGGAAGCCATGGCCCTGCTGCCTCAGCGGGAGCAAACGGTACTCACTTTGCGGTATTTCCGGGATCTGACCCAGCAGAAGGTGGCCCAGATCCTGGGGGTGTCCCAGGTGCAGGTTTCCCGCATCGAAAAAAAGGCCATTGCAAAAGTGAAGAAAATCCTGGAAGACAGCGGATAAGAAAAAAGCCGGTGAAAACCGGCTTTTTATTTAGCTATTTTGTTCTTCTTCCCATTGTTCTAGCAGCTTCCGGTCCTCCCGGGTCAGCTGGAGCTTTTGAAACAGGTCAGGCCGCCGCTCTCTGGTGCGGAGAAGAGATTGGAGCCTGCGCCACTGACCGATGTTTTTGTGGTGGCCGGAAAGAAGCACATCGGGCACCCGACGGCCGTGCCATTCTTCCGGCCGGGTGTACTGGGGGTATTCCAGCACACCGGAGAAATGGCTTTCATCGGTGAAGCTCTGGTCATCAGCCAGCACGCCAGGTACCATGCGGCACACCGCATCGGCAATGGCCACTGCGGCAATCTCGCCACCAGTGAGCACAAAATCTCCCAGGGAGATCTCCTCATCCACACATTCATCGATGAACCGCTGGTCAATGCCTTCGTAATGGCCGCAAACCAGAATGAAACGGTCCCGGGCCAAAAGTTCCTTGGCCTTTTCCTGGCAGAAAGGAGCGCCCTGGGGGGACATCAGGATGGTGTGTACCTTTTCTCCCTCCCGCACCTCTTCCCAGGCCCGGTAAAGAGGATCGCACTGCATCACCATTCCCATGCCGCCGCCATAGGGATAGTCGTCGGTGCGCCGGTGCTTGTCCAAAGTGTAATCCCGGATGTTGTGGGCTTTGATGTCGATCAGGCCGAATTCCCGGCCCCGGCCAATGATGCTCTCCCCCAAAACCCCTTCAATCATGCCGGGAAACAGAGTCAGAATGTCAATTTTCATCGGGCAGCATCCCCGGAATGGTATTCAGCTCCAGACGGCGGTTTTCGAAATCCACCCGATGTACAAAGGCCGGCACGGCGGGGATGAGCACCTGTCCCCGGGGCGTGGCGATGCAGTACAGGTCGGAAGCAGGGGAGGGGCGCACCTCTTCCAGTGTGCCGATGATCTGTTCGGTACGGGTGTCGTAGACCGAAAAGCCGATGATATCGGCGATGAAATAGGCCCCATCTTCCAGCTCTACCTGGTCCCGATCCAGGTAGACCACCTTGTTTTTCAGCGTCATGGCCTGGTCCAGGGAATCGATGCCCTCCAGTTTGCACAAGACGAAACCTTTGTGGGGGCGGCTTTGGGTGATGGAATAGGCCGTGCCATCGATATAAAGGCAGGGCAGCTGTTCAAAGAGCACCGGGGAGTCGCACCAGGGATCGATCTTTACCTCGCCCCGCACGCCGTGGGTGTTGATGATGCGTCCGCATTCCAGCAGCTCAGGCATAGAGTATCTCCTCATTTCTTGGTGGTTGTCAAAAAAGGAAAAGAGGCCGTTTTGAAAAAACGGCCTCCGATGACTAGTCCAGGATCTCCACTGTAGTCCGCAGGTTTTCCCGCAGGCCGGCGGCCTTGATAAGGGTGCGGATCTCTTTGGCGATGCGGCCCTGGCGGCCAATCACCTTGCCCATGTCCTCCTGGGCTACGCGAAGCTGGAGGTTCATGGTGTCGCCACTCATCACCGCCTCCACAGAAACCTGGTCAGGATGATCCACCAGATGCTGGGCGATATAGACAAGCAACTCTTTCATATTGGCATTCTCCTTTGATTAAAGAGCTCCGGCTTTCTTCAGAAGGGCGCGAACGGTGTCGGTGGGCTGGGCGCCGTTCTTGATCCACTGCTGGGCACGCTCAGCGTCCACGCGGATCTCAGCGGGATGCACCAGGGGATTGTAGATGCCGATCTCCTCGATGAAACGGCCGTTGCTGGGATAGCGGGAATCGGCCACAACGATGCGGTAGAAAGGAGCCTTCTTGGCGCCCATTCTTCTCAGTCTGATCTTAACCATGATTGTACCTCCATGTTTTTGTAAAAAATATTCTTTCTCTATGCCAAAATCGCCTTCCAGGGGAGAAGGGATGATGGATCAATGGATCAGAAAGGCAGCTTCAGGCCCCGCAGGCCCTTGCCCTTTCTCTTGGCCGCGCCGGAAAACTGCTTCATCAGCTGCTGGGTGGCGTTGAACTGCTTGAGAAGCCGGTTCACATCTTCCACTTTCAGACCGCAGCCGGCGGCGATGCGCTTTTTCCGGGAGAAGTTCAGCACTTCCGGATTGTCCCGCTCGTAAGGGGTCATGGAAAGGATGATGGCTTCGGTGCGGGCCAGCTGCTTTTCATCCACCTGGGCGCCCTGCAGGGCTTTGCCTCCGGTGCCGGGGATCATGGCGGCGATATCGGCCATGCTGCCCATGCCTTTCAGCTGGCACAGCTGGTCGTAGAAATCCGTCAGGGTCAGTTTCCCCGAACGCATCTTCTTTTCCAGCTCCTGGGCTTTTTTCTGATCAAAATTCTGCTGGGCCTTTTCAATCAGGCTCATCACATCTCCCATACCCAGCAGGCGGGAAGCCATGCGGTCGGGGTAGAAGGGCTCCAAAGCGTCCAGCTTTTCGCCGGTGCCGCAGAATTTGATGGGTTTGCCGGTGACGGCCCGAACCGAAAGGGCGGCACCGCCCCGGGCGTCGCCGTCCAGCTTGGAAATGAGCACCGAGTCGATGCCCAGCGCTTCGTCAAAGGCCGAGGCGGCATTGACGGCGTCCTGGCCGGTCATGGCGTCCACCACCAGCATGATCTCGTGGGGATGGAGGGCTTCTTTCAGCCGTTTCAGCTCATCCATCAGTTCTTCGTCGATGTGGAGCCGACCGGCGGTATCTACAATAAGAAGGTCGTTGCCATGCTGCTTGGCATGGGCATACGCAGCCTGGGCGATGGCCACCGGATCTCCCTGGCCCTGTTCGAACACCGGGATATCCAGCTGAGCGCCCACCACTTTCAACTGATTGATGGCAGCGGGGCGGTACACATCGCAGGCACACAGCAGTGGCCGCTTGTTTTCCCGCTTTTTATAATAGCCCGCCAATTTTGCGGCGTTGGTGGTTTTACCGGCGCCCTGCAGGCCCACAAACATCACCACAGTGGGGGGATTGTTGGCCATATGGATGCGGCTTTGGGTGCCGCCCATCAAAGCGGCCAGCTCGTCATTGACGATCTTGATGACTTGCTGAGCCGGGGTCAGGCTTTCCAAAATTTCCACGCCCACCGCTTTTTCGGTGACGCGGGCGATAAAGTCCTTGACCACCTTGAAGTTCACATCGGCTTCCAGCAGGGCCATACGGATCTCCCGCATGGCGGCCCGCACATCGGCTTCGGTGAGGCGGCCGCGGCTGCGCAGCTTTTGGAATACGCCGTTTAATTTTTCGCTGAGACTTTCAAAGGCCATGGGATTCCTCCGGGCTGAGCCCTATTCCGAAAGTTTGGCGGCCGTCTGCAAAATCAGATCGGCCTGCTTTGCGATCTCATAATTGCGGGGGCCCGACGCATTGGCCGAAACGATGAGGTGGGCGGCCTGAGCGATCTGTTCCACCTGGGTCTGGATGCCGGCATAGCGGCGCACCAGCTGGAGCCGGTCCTCGGTGTCCCGCAGAATGCTTTCCGCCCGGACGATGGCGTCCCGCACACCCTGGCGGGTGATACCGGCGATCTCCGAGATCTCGGTGAGGGACATATCCTCATTATAATAAAGGTCAAAGAGTTCCCGCTGTTTGTCGGTGAGCAGTTCGCCATAAAAATCGAACAGCATGGACATATGGAAAGTATCGCTTTTCATCCTTTGACCTCCCCACAATGTAAAGCGTTGAGCCTTTACAACGATATGTATCTTAACATGGATCTGCGCTCCTGTCAAGAAAAATAGTGAAAAAAGGCCGCGGGTTGAATTGTGGCGGAGGGTGTGCTATCCTGTAAAAAGCGAGTGGCTGCGGGCCGCTTGCGGGAAAAACGCAAGGAGGACGAGATATGGTCCATTATGTATCCTTCCCGGGACTTTTTGATAAGGTGTTCAAACTCAATCAGGTGGCCTTCCATATAGGGAACTGGCCCATCCGCTGGTATGGCGTCATCCTGGCCGTGGCTTTTCTGCTGGGTGCGCTATATCTGATGAAGCGGGCTTCGAAGTTTGAAACCGATCCCGATACCGTCATTGATCTGCTGATCATTGCTTTGCCCTGCGGCGTGCTGGGGGCGAGAGCCTATTATGTCATCAACAGATGGGACTATTATAAGGATCATTTGAATGAATTGCTGTCCATCTGGAACGGTGGTTTGGCCATTTATGGCGGCGTCATTGCAGGAATTCTGGTGGTGTTGCTCTTTGGCCGGAAGAACCGTCACCGGTTCAATATCCTGTCCTTTCTGGATGTGGGGGCCTTGGGACTGCTCATCGGCCAGATCATTGGCCGGTGGGGCAATTTTGTCAACGGAGAAGCCTTTGGCACAGCCACAAATCTGCCTTGGGGCATGGTGATCTCTCAGACCGCCACCGGCGGGGGAGCGGCGGTGCATCCCACTTTTCTGTATGAATCCCTGTGGAACCTGCTGGGTTTCACAGTGCTGCATTTCTACTCCAAACGCCGGAAATTCCGGGGCGAGATCTTCGCCTGGTACTGTGTCTGGTACGGCTTTGGCCGGGGCCTGATCGAAGGACTGCGCACCGACAGCCTGTATATCGGCGATACCAGCATCCGCATTTCCCAGGTGGTGGGCTTTACCGGCTGCGTCATCGGCGCGATCTTCCTGATCTGGATGTACTGCACCAAAGCGTGGAAACGCATCCCGGCCTTTGATCTCAGCGCCCCAGGCCTTGTGCCCAAAGAGGGAACAGAGGAAAAAGTGGCAGACTGTGAGGAAAAGATTCCGGAGGAGCAGGGGAAGCCTGAGGCGGAAGAGGAAGCGGAAACGCCGTCTCAGGAGGAATCCGGAGAGGCCGGGGATTCAAAGGACGAATAAAAAAACGCCTGCGGGCGAAGAAAAGAGGGAGAACGGGAAACCGGAACAAAAATGGAAAATTTGATTTTAGCCATCAATGTGGTACTGCCGCTGTTTTTCACCATGGCCATCGGCTATTTTCTCCGGCAGATCCACATGGTGGACGAACCGCTGCTGAAAAAGCTGAACAGCCTGGTGTTCAAGGTGTTTCTGCCCATTCTGCTGTTCACAAACATTTACCAGTCCGATCTGGAGTCCATGTTTGATCTGAAAACCATCCTCACCGCCGTCATTTCGGTGTTAGCCACCTTTGTGGTCCTTTGCCTGGTGGTGCCGCTGATCGAAAAGGACGGCCCCCGGCGGGGTGTGATTGTTCAGGGCATTTTCCGCAGCAATTACATTTTGTTCGGTGTGCCCATTGTTTCCGGTGTGTTCGGCCAGGAGGGCCTGGGCGTGGTGTCCATCATCAGCGCCTTTGTCATTCCGCTGTACAATATGCTCAGCGTGGCCGCTTTGGAGACCTTCAGCCATGGCAAAATGAATGTGAAGAAGATCCTCAAGGGGATCATCACCAATCCTCTCATTATTGCTTCTTTGCTGGGTATTGTGTTCCTGGTGTTTCAGATCCCTCTGCCTCAGGCGGTGGAAGAGACCATCGTAGATATGGGACAAGTGGCTACACCCCTTGGTCTGGTGAGCCTGGGCGGGTTCTTTAAGTTTTCCGATACCAAGCGGTTTCTCCGTCAGCTGGTCATTATCGTGGTGGGGCGGTTGCTCATTTGCCCGGCCATCTTCCTGCCCATCTTTATCGCCATGGGCTTCCGGGATGTGGAGCTGATGGCTCTGGCTGCCATGATGGGAGCACCCATTGCCGTTTCCTCCTTCATCATGGCCCAGCAGCAAGGGGCCGACGCTGATCTGGCCGGCCAGTCGGTGGCGTTCACCACCTTGCTTTCTGTGTTTACCATGTTTTTGATCATCTTCGGCCTGAAACAAATGGGCCTGATTTAAAGAAAAAACCGGACGCAATGAAGTGACCCCAAAAAGTTAGACAATATTCTGAAGTAAAAATTGTTCAAGCAGCCGAAAGGGCTTGCTGTCTGTGAATTGCAGGCGGCAAGCCCTTTAGCTTTGCCTTAATCCTGCGG
>NZ_JAHLPO010000014.1:0-76395 GCF_018917925.1 Intestinimonas sp. MSJ-38
CGGCGCATCAAGGCAAAGCTAAAGGGCTTGCCGCCTGCAATTCACAGACAGCAAGCCCTTTCGGCTGCTTGAACAATTTTTACTTCAGAATATTGTCTAACTTTTTGGGGTCACTTCAAAATTCCGGCCGGGGTTTTCTAGTTCAGCAATGCAATGCCCAGGCAGATCAGAATGGGTATGGCCCCCATCACCAAAAAGCAGATACTGAGTACGCGATACACTCTGCTATCATACCCTTTGATATAGGATCGCTGGGGGCGACGGGGATCGTAACAAACTGTGATCGCGTCCCCCTTTTTCAAAGGCATAGGGGATTTCCCCGCCCCTTTTCCCTGACAGACCGTCCCTTCCGCTTCATATTGATACACCGGATAAAAGGTCAGTCCGTCGGAAGTGCTTCTACCTTTGATATCCACCACCACGCCCCGGGCCAATGCGGTGCAGCTTCTCCTTCTTTTGCCCGCAATAAAAGTCAATAGCAAAGCGGGAATCCAAAAAGCACCTCCTAAGGCGCACAGGGTCAAACAGAGCCCCGGCTCCATCTGTTTTCCCCTTTCTTACAGCAGGTGGAGGCCCTCTTTCAGCTCCTGCTCCATGGCCCTGCGGTGCTTGGGATTATAAAGGGCCGGTGTGCCGCCGGTGTGAAGGAAGAGCACCTTGCTGCCCTTGGCAATTTTCCCCGTCTCCGTCATATCCAGCAGACCGCCGAAGGCTTTGCCGGTATAACAGGGGTCCAGCAAAATGGCTTCCTTCTGGCCCATGGTGTAAATGGCCCGGCGGGCCCTCTCGTCTACCGAGTTATACCCTTCTCCCACATAGCCCTTTTCAATGAGGAAATCTTCCCTTTTGGCATCTTCCGGCAAACCGAACTCCTGGCAGGCTTCCCGATAATATTCCATCAGCCGCTTCTCCTTGGCCTCGCCAAAGGGAGAGATGGCCACCCCCAACACTTTGGCCGAAAGCCCTGCATACCGCGCCCCCATGAAAAGTCCAAGATAGGTGCCCAGGCTTCCGGCAGCGCAGGCGATATAATCAGGAGAAAGATCCATCTCCGCCAGCTGATCCTTCATCTCCAGGGCGCATTCGAAATATCCCCGCAGTCCCACGGTGTTGGAACCGCCCACCGGGATCTCATAAACCTTTTCTCCCTGCTTTTCATAGTGCTCCCGCACCTGCTGGCCAAAGAGTTTGTTCTGCTCTCCTTCATCGGAACCATCGCTGGGCTTGACCCATACCTCGGCCCCCATGATCCGGTCCAGCAAAATGTTGGCATTGATGCCCTCGGGATGGTCGTCCAGGCAAAGAATGGCGCATTTCATGCCATATCTGGCGGCCACCGCCGCTGTGAGTCGGCCGTGATTAGTTTGGGCGCCGCCATAGGTAAGCAGCAGTGTGGCCCCCTGCCTTTTGGCGTCCCACAAAAGGTATTCCAGCTTCCGCAGCTTATTGCCGCCCATCCCTAGATCGGTCATATCGTCCCGCTTGATGAAAAACTCGCAGCCGGTTATAGCCGAAATGGCAGGAAGATGCTGGATGGGTGTGGGAAGTGTGATAAAATGTTCCTTGTCGTATCCGAACAGCATGGCGCATTCCTCCTTTTCTGATTACAATCAGTGTACTCCGAATCCTTACCAAAAGCAAGAGCGCCGAAAAAGTGGCTCAAACCACTTTTTCGAATTTTTGCACGGGGCTGCATGCACGCCCTTGGCGCACACTGGCCCCTTGAGAAGTGCAAAAAGCTGCGCACTGGTCACAACTTTTTGCGGATTGGTAGGAGTAGGACTGCCTCTTCTCCCTGACCAAATAAATTTCCCAACAGTCTGAGAGCATCGGGAATTTTCGGCGCTCTTTTTCTCATTCAGTCTTTCAGCTGGCTGTTTTTGATGTCGGTGATGAGCATATGCCCTGGGGCATGGGTGATGGCAAAGGGCAGTCTGGCCTCTGTCAGCACATTCTGCGGGGTAACGCCGCAGGGCCAGAACACCGGCACTTCTCCTGGGGCGATGTCCACCGCCTGGCCGTAATCAGGACGAGTAATATCCGCAATGCCGATCTCCGCCGGAGAACCGATGTGAACCGGCGCACCGTGGACCCGTGGCATGGCGGCGGTGACGGTCACCGCCCGCACCACCTGGGACGAGGGCATGGGACGCATGCTCACCACCATGTTCCCATGGAAAACGCCGGCACTATGGCAAGGGATGTTGGTGCGGTACATGGGCACATTCCGCCCTTGCTCAATATGGCGCACCGGCACTCCGGCCTCCAGCAAAGCCGCTTCAAAGGAAAAGCTGCATCCAATGAGAAAACTCACCAGATCATCCCGCCAAAGCTCCTCCACCTGGGTGTATTCCCCGGCCAGTTCCCCGTTCCGATACAGCCGGTACCGGGGAAAATCCCGGGCGATATCCACATCCTGTGCCAAAAAAGACAAGCTGCGGCTTCCCACCTCACTGACCTCCAGCACCGGGCAGGCCCGGCTATTCCGCTGGGCAAAGAGCAAAAAGTCATAGGCGTGCTCTTTGGGCAGCACCACCAGATTGCACTGGGCATATCCCATGCACAGCCCTGCTGTGGGACCGTCATACTCCCCTCGCCGAATGACCTGGCGTACTTCCTGAGGCGTCAGGCCGCCCATTTCTTCCAGTTTCATCTGTCCCGCTCCTTCCCTCTTTCGGTTACAGTGCCGCCTGAACCGGCTGGATTGCCTGGCGCAGCCGGCGAAGCACCTGGAGATTTTCATCCAGACTCAGCCCGTCCACACTGCTCTGCCGTTTTCCGGTGACGCCGTCCACTCCCCCAGCCTCTACCACTTGAGAAAGCAGCTGCTTTTCCTGCTCGTCATCGGGGAGCAGCCACTGGCCGGTGCGGCAGCTGAGAAGGGCTTCCACACCCCATCCCCACCAGTTGGACACACCGGAGGCCAGGGCATGATCGGCCCCTACCTTGGCGCAAATCGTCTCCCCATGGGGCACGCTCTCCCGGATCTGCCGGGAAAATGTGCCCATGCCCAGTTCATTGCCTCCGTCGCCAATGGCAATGGAGCGAGGAGCTTTTTCCAGCAGAAGATCGGTATCAGCCACCAGATGGTCGATCACCTGGCCCCGCATATTGTGGTAGTGGCCGTCCTCTCCCTTGCCAGGGCGCTCGATGGCAATGACCAGATCGGGCTTTTCCGAAAGGAGCTTTTCACAGTCCTCCCTGGCCCGCTCCTGCTCCACACAGCGGCAGGAAGCCGCAGGCGCTCTATGGCGGCAGGCCGCTTCCACCAAAGGCAGGCTCCACCGATCGGTGACCACCGTCACTTCTTTGCCCAGCTGGGTCAGGCCATGGGCAATATGAGCTGCCCCCACCGGGCCGTCAGTCTCTCCCACCTCAGCTGCCGCCACGGGAAATCCGGTGAGGATCATCACCTTTTGGGCGTCTATCATCTCGTCTACCATGGCGTTCAGATCGGCCAGAGGCAATTTCCCCAAAAGCCCCCGCTCTCCCGGATCCCAGGTGAGAATCCGCGCCAGTTCTTCGCTCTTTTCCATACCAATATCCCCCATGTTTCATAAAAAAAGATCCGCCAAAAACGCCTGGTCGCCCAGACGCTTCCAACGGATCTCACCGCCGTTGGGCCAAGCCGGCAAAGGCCCGCCCCAGCGGTAAAACTCTATTTGATTCCGCCGTTATTATAGCCCCCGTAAAAGACCTTTGTCAAGGAGGGAAAGATGGTGGTATACTATATCTGATTTTTCCCGGCTCTGCCGGGGTTTGGAGGGCATTTTGTATGGGCTATTCCCCCGATACCGTTTTCATCACCGGCCAGGCCCGCCCCGCCAAGGAGGACGCCATCTCCCTGGTCCACGGCGTCTTTTACCTGGGGCTCATCGTAGACCGGAAAACAGGGCGCATCGAAGACGCCCAGTGCAACACTATTCTGCCCATGACCGACCGGTTTGTCCACTCCCTCATTGTGGGCAAACGCCTGGTGGAAGACATGGAAGAATTGGAAAAAATCATCCGCAGCCGGTATTTCGCCCTGACCCAGCGGGCTCTGCTGGCCAGCCTGAAAGATGCCCGCAATCAATACCTGAACCTGTGCCGCAGAGAAGAAAAAATCTGATTTTTTCTTCCTTATATAATATCGACGCCGCCCTCCTTCGGGAGAGGCGGTTTTTTCTTTTTTCCCCTTGACATTTTGCCGCCTTCTGTTAGAATATTGCTTAAAATATTTTATTTAAAAATTTTTAACTAAAATGTTTGAACCAATTTACGAAAAGAAATGAGGATTTTATCATGTTTGACAAAGTGAAAGAGATCATTGTGGATACCCTGGACTGCAACGCCGACGATGTGACCATGGAGGCCTCCCTCACCGAGACCCTGGGCGCCGACAGCCTGGACGCTGTGGAGCTGCAGCTGGCCCTGGAGGATTCCCTGGGTGTTTCCATCCCCGATGACGCTCTCACCCAGATGAAGACGGTGGGCGATATCGTCAGCTACCTGGAAGCCAATCACTAAATCTCCCGGGAGGGAATACCCATGACCCAAGCTGAATTGTTCGCTCTTATGGACCGCTTTGATCAAAGCGGTCTTTGGGAGCTTTGTTACCGAACAGGGGAAGAAAAAATCACCCTGCGGAAGGGTCCGGCGGCTCCCCTGCCCCCGGCACCTCCGGCAGCGGCCCCTATGACCCCTGCCTCTCCCGCTGTCCAGAACGCCGCCCCCGCAGCCCCGGCCCCTTCTCCTAAGAAGGAGGGAAAGGAAGTCACCGCCCCGCTGGTGGGCACTTTTTATGTGGCTCCCGCCCCGGGAGAAGAGCCCTTCGCCCCGGTGGGAAAACGGCTGCAAAAAGGCGATACCCTTTGCCTCATCGAGGCCATGAAAATGATCAACCAGATCCCCGCTCCCTTCGACTGCGAAGTGCTGGAGGTTCTGGGAGAAAACGGCCAGCTGGTTTCCTTTGGCCAGACCCTGTTCCGCCTCAAGGAGTGCTGATATGTTCAAGCGTATTTTGATTTGCAACCGGGGAGAGATCGCCCTTCGCATCATCCGGGCCTGCCGGGAGATGGGCATCGAAACGGTGGCCGCCTATTCCCAGGCCGACGAAGGCAGCCTGCCCACTCAGCTGGCCACCCGGGCGGTGTGCGTAGGACCGGCCAGGGCCGCAGACAGCTATCTCAACCCCTGTGCCCTGCTCACCGCCGCCCAGCTCACCGGCTGTCAGGCCATCCACCCCGGCTACGGCTTTCTGTCGGAAAACGCCGAGTTTTCCGATCTGTGTCGGGACTGCGGCATCCAGTTCATCGGCCCTTCGGGCCATGTGATCCGCCAGATGGGCAACAAAGCTGCCGCCCGGCGGCTGGTCTCCCAGAAAGGCGTGCCTGTGGTGCCCGGCTCCCCCGGCCCGGTGGCCGATGTGGAGGAAGCCCGCCAGGCGGCAGAGAAGGCCGGCTACCCGGTGCTCATCAAAGCCAGCGCCGGAGGGGGCGGCCGGGGCATGCGCCGGGTGAACACTCCGGAAGAACTGGAAAGCGCTTTCCAGGCCGCCCAGGCCGAATCCATGGCCTGTTTCGGTTCCGATGAAATGTATGTGGAAAAGCTGATCCTCCATCCCCGGCACATTGAAGTGCAGATTCTGGCCGACTCCCAGGGTCATGTGATCCATCTGGGAGAGCGGGACTGCTCCATCCAGCGGAAAAACCAGAAGCTGATGGAAGAATCCCCCGCCCGTGGTCTGACCCCCGCTCTGCGGGAACAAATGGGCCGGGACGCCGTGCTGGCCGCTGAGGCCGCAGGCTATGTGGGAGCCGGCACCATCGAGTTCGTCATGGACCAGGAAGGCCATTATTATTTCATCGAAATGAACACCCGCATCCAGGTGGAGCATCCGGTGACCGAAATGGTCACCGGGGTGGACCTGGTACGGGAGCAGATCCGCATTGCCGCTGGACTTCCCCTGTCCTATTCCCAGGAGGACATCCATCTGGAAGGCCACTCCATCGAGTGCCGCATCAATGCAGAAGATTTCCGCCGTGGCTTCCTCCCCTGTCCGGGGAAAACGGAGTTTCTCCACCTGCCCGGCGGCCCTGGCGTGCGGGTGGACACCGCCCTTTACACCGGCTATGAACTGAGCCCCTATTATGACTCTCTGGCCGCCAAAGTCATCGTCCACGCCCCCACCCGTCTGGGAGCCATCCGGCGGATGCGCCGGGCCTTGGAGGAACTGGTGATCGAAGGCTATTCCACCACCGCCCCTCTGGCCCACCTGATCCTGTATCACCCCAGCTACATCCGGGGCCGCTACGACACCGGCTTTCTGGAACAGAATCTTAACACTCTGCTCCAGTGGGAACCCTGTGGAGAGAAGGAGCTGTGATTGACCCATGACAAACTTTTTTTCTTCCCAGCGCCAACGGCTGTTTCAGCTGAAGGCCATGCGGGACAGCGCCGCCCCTCAGAACACCAGCTCCCAGCCGGCAAATGAGTCCCAGCCCTTTGTCCAGTGCCCCGGCTGCGGCACAGCCCTCACCCGACGGCAGTTGGCCGAAACCATGTGGGTCTGCCCTTCCTGCGGCCATCATTTTCCCATGGATGCCTATTACCGTCTAAAAACCATTCTGGATGACCACAGCTTCCGGGAACTGGACCGGGATCTCACGGCCCGGGACCCTCTCCATTTTCCCGGCTACGGCAAAAAGCTGCTGAGCAAGCAGCAAAGCACCGGCCTTGTGGAAGGCGTCGTCACTGCCAAAGGCCGCATCGGCGGCCATGGGGTCATTGTGGGCGTGATGGACAGCCGCTTCTTTATGGGCAGTATGGGTGTGGCTCTGGGGGAGAAAGTCGCCCGGGCTGCCGAAAAAGCACAGAAGTACAAACTGCCCCTCATCCTCTTCACCGCCAGCGGCGGGGCCCGGATGCAGGAGGGCATTCTGTCTTTGATGCAGATGGCCAAAACCAGCGCCGCCATAGAGCGATTCTCTCAGGCCGGCGGGCTTCTGATCGTCTGTCTCACCCATCCCACCACCGGGGGTGTCACCGCCAGCTTTGCCTCCCTGGGAGATATCACCCTGGCCGAGCCGGGGGCCCTCATCGGCTTTGCCGGCCCTCGGGTCATTCAGCAGACCATCGGCCAAAGCCTGCCCCAGGGCTTTCAGCAGGCGGAATTTTTGCAGGAACACGGCTTTGTGGATCAGGTGGTGCCCAGAGCCCAGATGCGCCCCACCCTCATCAGACTGCTTGACCTGCACCGGGGAAGGAGAAAACGATGAACTGTATGATGGAACAAACCGAGCGTCAGCTCCAGTCCCTCCGTGCCCAGATCGGTCAGCTGGGAGACGATGCCGCCAGCCAGATCCGCCGGGAGCAGCTGCGGCGGGACATGAAGGAGCTGCTGGAAGCCTGCCGTACTCTTTCCCCCGCCGACAAGGTCTATCTGGCCCGGCACCCTTCCCGCCCCGGAACCGCCGACTATATCTCTGCTCTGTTCACCGATTTTTTTGAACAGCAGGGAGACCGTCTGTCCGCTGAGGACGGCAGCATCTATGGAGGCATTGCTCTGTTTCACGGCAAGCCGGTGACCGTGATGGGCCACCGGAAAGGAAAAGACCTGCAGGAAAACCTGCGATGCAATTTCGGTATGCCCAACCCGGAGGGCTACCGGAAGGCTCTGCGCCTGATGGAAGGGGCGGAAAAATTCCGTCGTCCCATCATCACCTTTATCGACACCCCGGGGGCCTATCCGGGCATGGCCGCCGAGGAAAAGGGCCAGGGCAGCGCCATTGCCCACTGTCTGGCCGTCATGAGCCGTCTGACCGTTCCCTTCATTGCAGTGGTCACCGGTGAAGGAGGCAGCGGCGGCGCTTTGGCTCTGGGCATGGGCAACAGTGTACTCATGTTGGAACACGCCATTTATTCGGTGCTCTCCCCAGAGGGTTTTGCCTCCATTCTGTGGAAAGATTCCTCCCGCAGCGGAGAAGCCGCCCAGGTGATGGGCCTGACGGCTCAGGATCTTCTGAACCTGGGTGTCATCGATGAGATCATCCCCGAGCCCTTAGGCGGTGCCCACCAAAACCCCAAGCAGATGTACCGCCGTCTGGACGCCGCTCTAGTCGAGCAGTTGGAGCGTCTTTCCAAGATCAAAGACCTGCAGCGCCATCGGTTCGGCAAATACCGGGCTATGGGCAATGGATTTTTATATGATACCGGGAGGGACAGCCAATGACCGGACTTCAGATTTTAGGCACCGGCCGGAGCCTTCCCCGAAAGGTGCTCACAAACGAGGATATGCGCCAGTTTGTGGACACCAATGACGAGTGGATCACAAGCCGTACCGGCATCCACACCCGGCATCTGTGCCAGGAGGAAACCTGTACCACTCTGGCCGCCCAGGCCGGGAAAAAGGCCCTGGAAGCCGCGGGGCTTTCTCCCAAAGACATCGGCCTTTGCATTGTGGCCACCTTCACTCCCCAGTGGGCCACCCCTTCTGTGGCCTGCCTGGTGCAGAAGGAACTGGGACTTCCCTACGGCATCCCTTGTTTTGACTTAAACGCCGCCTGCAGCGGCTTTTTATACGCTTTGGACACCGCCCGGGCTCTGCTGACAGCCCACGATACCAAATACGCCCTGGTCATCGGCGCCGAGCAGATCAGCCAGGTGCTGGATTTCTCCGACCGGAGCACCTGCGTGCTCTTTGGAGACGGAGCCGGTGCGGCTGTGGTCACTCTTTCCCCTCAGCATCCATACGCCAGTCTGCTGGGTTCCGACGGGGCCCAGAGCTGCATCTGGGCCAAAGGCCCCGGCCCTGATCCCAGCCACCTTCAGATGGACGGCAAAGCGGTATTCCGCTTCGCTGTGGACATCATTCCCCGGGCCGTCCATGGGCTTTTGGAGAAAACCGGCCTTTCCCTTTCCCAGATCCACCATGTGGTGTGCCATCAGGCCAACAGCCGCATTCTGGATTACGCCGCCAAAAAACTTCAGGCCCCGGAAGGGCTTTTCTATCAGAACATCGGCCGCTATGGCAACACCAGCGCCGCCAGCATTCCCATCTGTCTGGACGAAATGTCCCGGGACGGGCTGCTCACTCCGGGCAAACGGGTGCTCTGCGTGGGCTTTGGCGCCGGGCTGACCTGGGGCGCCTGTCTCCTCACCTTTTAAACACAGAGAAAGGATCACACCATGAAACTCAATGCACTTCTGGGAACTGAGTTCCCCATCATCCAGGGCGGCATGGCCAACATCGCCACCGCTCCCTTTGCCGCCGCCGTCTCGAGCGCCGGGGCCCTGGGGCTCATCGGCGCAGGCGGCATGGACGCCGATACCCTGCGCCAGCACATCCGCCAGTGCCGTGAGCTCACCGACAAGCCCTTCGGCGTCAACATCATGCTGATGAACCCCGCCGCCCCGGAAATGGCCCAGGTGGTGGTGGAAGAGCAGGTACCCGTAGTGACCACCGGCGCCGGAAGTCCGGCTCCCTATATGGACGCCTGGAAAAAGGCGGGCATCAAGGTCATCCCGGTGGTGGCCGCTCCCCTGCTGGCCAAGCGCCTGGAAAGCTACGGTGCCGATGCCATTGTGGCCGAAGGCACCGAAAGCGGCGGCCATGTGGGCGAAATGACCACCATGGCCCTGGTTCCCCAGGTGGTGGACGCCGTAAACATCCCTGTGATCGCCGCCGGCGGCATTGCCGATGGCCGTCAGCTGCTGGCCGCCTTTGCTCTGGGGGCCTGCGGCGTGCAGGTGGGTACCTGCCTGCTGGCCAGCCAGGAATGCCCCATCCACCAAAATTATAAGGAAGCCGTGCTGGGAGCCAAGGGCAGTGATACCGTTGTCACCGGTCGTATCGCCGGAACCCCGGTGCGTATTCTGAAAAACAAGATGGCCCGGGAATATGTCACCCAGGAAAAAGCCGGCGCCGACAAGATGGAGCTGGAAAAGTACACTCTGGGCAGTCTGCGCCGGGCAGTCTTTGAAGGGGACACCGACTATGGCAGCCTGATGGCCGGACAAGTGGTGGGTCAGCTTCACAAAATCCGCCCCCTGCGCCAGATTTTTGAAGAACTGATGGCCGGATACACCAGCCAGCTCCAGGCTTTGACGGAGGAAACAAAATGAGCACCCTTTCTCTTGCCGGACACACCCTCTCCCTTCCCATCGCCCAGGGCGGCATGGGGGTGGGGGTTTCTCTGGGGCGGCTGGCGGGCCATGTGGCCGCCTTGGGCGGACTGGGCACCATCAGCACCGCCGTCACCGGCTTTCAGGAGCCGGATTTTGAAACCGATCCCGATGGAGCCAATCTGCAGGCACTGAAAAGCCATGTGCAGCAGGCCCTTTCCCTGGCCAAAGGGGCCGGGGTGGTGGCCATCAACGCCATGGTGGCCACCCGTCAGTATGCCGACAGCATCCGCGCCGCCGTGGAATCCGGTGTGCAGGCGGTGATCTCCGGCGCTGGCCTGCCCATGGATCTGCCCGGCATCGTTCCCGAGGAAAAGGTGGCCCTGGGGCCCATCGTCTCCTCTGGACGGGCAGCATCCCTCATCTGCCGGGCCTGGGACAAACGGTTCCACCGTGCTCCCGACCTGGTGGTGGTGGAAGGCAGCCAGGCAGGAGGGCATCTGGGCTTTTCCCATGATCAAATGCGAGAGCACACCGCTCCCTCTTTGGAAACCATCGTGAAGGAAGTGAGCGATGCCCTGGCTCCCTTCCGGAAAAAATACAAAAAAGCCATTCCGGTGTTTGCCGCCGGAGGGGTGTGGGGCCGGGAGAAAATGGCCGGATTGCGCCAGGCCGGAGCCGACGGCGTCCAGCTGGCCACCCCCTTTATCGCCACCGAGGAATGTGACGCCAGCCAGGGTTTCAAGGATGTGATTCTGGAAGCCCGGGACAAGGATGTGTGCATTATCCCCAGTCCGGTGGGCATGCCTGGTCGGGCGGTGCGCACGCCCCTGCTCCAGCGTCTGGAAAAGGAAAAACAGCTGAAGCCGGAAAAATGCATTTCCTGTCTCACCCCCTGCAATCCCAAAACCGCCCCCTACTGCATTTCCCGGGCGCTGATCCGGGCCGTGCAGGGCGACCGGGAAAACGGCCTGTTTTTCTGTGGCGGCAAGGTAGGGCAGATCAACAAAATGACCACTGTTCGTCAGTTGATGGAACAGCTGATGCGGGATTGGAGGAACGAACAATGAACCTGGCTTTTTTATATGCCGGACAAGGCAGCCAGCACGCCGGAATGGGGCAGGATCTCTATGAGATCTATCCCCTGTTCCGCCAGATCCTGGACGATGCGCCGGTGGATTTTGACCTGAAAAAGCTGTGTTTTGAAGGGCCGGAGGACCAGTTGTCCCAGACCCGATATACCCAGCCCTGCATGGTGGCTTTTGCTGCCGGGGTCACTGCCCTTTTAAAAGAACGGGGCATCGTTCCCCAGGCCGCCGCCGGACTGAGCCTGGGCGAATATTCTGCTCTCCAGGCCGCCGGGGTCTTTACTCCCCGCGAAGCCATCGCCCTGGCCGCTTTCCGTGGAAAGGCTATGGAAGAGGCCGCCCAGGGCATGGAAAGCGCCATGTATGCTGTATTGAACCTGGACCGGAACACGCTGGAAGAAGTGTGCCGGAAAGCCTCTGAGAAAGGCCCAGTATATCTGGCCAACTACAATTGTCCCGGCCAGATCGTCATCGGCGGAGGCCGGGAAGGGGCGGAAGAAGCCTGCCGTCTGGCGCTGGAAGCCGGTGCCCGCCGCTGCCTGCCTTTGAAGGTGAGCGGTCCCTTCCACACCCCCCTCATGGCTCCTGCCGGAAAGGCTCTGGAAGAACATTTTGCCGGTCTGTCTTTTGGCGAAATGGCCTTCCCCGTCTATTTCAACTGCCTGGGCCGGCCCAAAACAGCAGAGGAAACCATTCCCCAGCTTCTGGTGCGCCAGGTGCAAACCAGCGTCTACATGGAGGACACCATCCGCCATATGGCCGATGCAGGCATTGATACCATTGTGGAAGTGGGGCCGGGCAAAGCCCTGTCGGGCTTTGTAAAAAAGACTGCCCCCCATATCAGAACCATCCCGGTGGAAACAGCCCAGCAGCTGGAGGACGCCGTGACACTGTTGAAAAAGGAGAATTGACATGGATCTCAAGGGAAAAAATGCCCTGGTCACCGGCGGAAGCCGGGGAATCGGCCGGGCCATCTGCCTGGAACTGGCCGCCCGGGGCGCCAATGTGCTGGTAGGCTACGCCGGGAGAGAAGAAGCCGCGCTGGAGACTGTCCGTCTTTGCCGGGAAAAGGGCGTGGAAGCCGAAGCCATCCAGGGCGATGTGTCCAAGGCCCCTGATGTGCAGGCCATGGTGGACAAAATGCTCAAGACCTGGAGCACTTTGGACATCCTGGTGTGCAACGCCGGCATCACCCGGGACAATCTGGCCATGCGCATGAGCGAAGAGGATTTTGACGCTGTGCTGGACGCCAACCTGAAAGGAGCCTTCCTGTGCATGAAAGCCGCCTGCCGTCCCATGATGAAACAGCGCTTTGGCCGGATCATCTGCCTGTCCAGCATCGTGGGCCTGCGCGGCAACGCCGGTCAGGCCAACTACGCCGCCAGCAAGGCGGGACTCATCGGCATGAGCAAATCCTTTGCCAAAGAACTGGCCGCCCGGGGCATCACCGTCAATCTGGTGGCCCCTGGCTTTATCGAAACCGATATGACCGCCGTTTTGCCGGAAAAGGTCCGGGAAGGTCTGCTGTCCTCCATTCCCATGGGTAAGCTGGGCCAGCCGGAGGATGTGGCCCGGGCAGCTGTCTTTTTCGCCCAGCCGGAAGCCGGTTATATCACCGGTCAGGTGCTGTGCGTCGACGGCGGCATGGCCGTTTAAAGGAGGAAAACACCATGGATCAGAACAGAAGAGTGGTCGTTACCGGCCTGGGCATCATCAGCCCCCTGGGCTGCGGCCTCACCGCCTCCTGGCAGGGTGCCAAAGAGGGAAAATGCGGCATCGGCCCCATCACCTTGTACGACACCGAGGGCCAGAAGGTCAAGCTGGCCGGTGAGGCCCACGGCTTTGATGCAGAAAACTACATGGACAAACGGGAAGCCCGGAAAATGGACCGGTGCAACCAGCTGGCCATTGCCGCCGCCCAGGAAGCCTTTCAGATGAGCGGTCTGGATATGGAGAAAGAAGACCCTCTCCGCTGCGGTGTGCTGGTCTCCAGCGGCATCGGCGGACTGACCACCATCCAGAACGAATGCCTCAAAGGCAATGAAAAGGGCTGGGACCGGGTATCCCCCTACTTTATCCCCATGTCCATCGCCAACATGAGCGCCGGGCATATCGCCATCCAGCTAGGCTTTCAGGGGATGTGCTCCTGTTCGGTCACGGCCTGCGCTTCGGGCACCAATGCCATCGGCGACGCCATGCGCTACATCCGCCATGGCTATGCCGATGTGATGCTCTGCGGCGGCACCGAAGCCAGCATCACCCCGCTGGGTATGGGCGGATTTACTTCCCTCAAGGCCCTGTGTACCAATCCCGACCCCGCCCGGGCCTCCATTCCCTTTGACAAAGAGCGCAGCGGTTTCGTCATGGGCGAAGGCGCCGGGATGCTGATGCTGGAAAGCTATGAACACGCCAAAGCCCGGGGTGCCGTCATTCTGGGCGAGGTGGCCGGTTACGGCGCCACCTGCGATGCCCACCACATCACCGCCCCCTGCCCCGATGGTCGGGGCGCCGCCCAAGCCATGACCATGGCTCTGGAAGATGCGGGCATCACACCGGAACAGATCGGCTACATTAACGCCCACGGCACCTCCACCCCCCTCAATGACGCCGGTGAGACCCTGGCGGTGAAAAAGGCCTTTGGCGATCACGCCTACAAGCTGGCCATGAGCTCCACCAAGTCCATGACCGGCCATCTGCTGGGGGCTTCCGGCGCGGTGGAGGCCATCTTCACCCTGATGGCTCTGAAAGAGGGCTTCCTGCCCCCAACCATCCACTATCAGGTGCCCGATGAACAGTGCGATCTGGACATCGTGCCCAACACAGGCCGGAGCCAAAGCATTTCCTATGCCATGTCCAACTCTCTGGGCTTTGGCGGTCACAACGCCAGCCTGGTTTTTCATGCCTTTGAGGAGGAACAACAATAATGGAACTGGATATCAATCAGATCAAAGAAATTCTGCCCCACCGCTACCCCTTTCTCCTGGTGGACCGGATCACCCATCTGGAACCGGGGGTGCGGGCCGTGGGCCGCAAATGCGTCAGCGGCAATGAAGCCTTTTTCCAGGGCCACTTTCCCCAGAAACCGGTGATGCCCGGCGTTCTCATCATCGAGGCCATGGCTCAGGTGGGCGCTGTCATCCTTTTGTGCAAAGAGGAGTACAAAGGCCGCATCGCCCTGTTCGGCGGCATCAAAAAAGCCCGCTTCAAGCGCCAGGTAGTGCCGGGGGATGTGCTGGAGCTGGAGTGTGTTCTCACCCAGATCCGGGGCTCGGTGGGCATCGGCCAGGCCACGGCCAAGGTGGACGGCCAGCTGGCCGCCACAGCAGAACTTCTCTTCGCTGTGGAATAAGGCCCATTGATGCCTTGCCCCAAATCTGATATAGTTAAAAAAGGTTCACAAGAAAGGGGCCATAGGGCATGCTGCAGCAAAGTTTTTCCGAAGTGTATACCAAATTCAAGCTTCATTTTTATCAGAAGGTCTTCAGCAAATTCGGCAGCCGGGAAGCCACCCTCACCACGGTGGAGACCTTCTGCATGGAGATCATCCAGGCCATGGGGTCTCCCACCGTCAACGAATTTGCCAGTTTTGTGCACATTTCTCCTCCCAATGCCGCCTATAAGGTGAACAGCCTGATCCAAAAAGGCTATCTGAAAAAAGTCCAGTCCCAGAGCGACCGGCGGGAATATCACATCGTTCCCACCCAGAAATACATGGACTATTACAATGTGAGCTACACCTATCTGTCCACCGTTCTCCAGCGGGTGGAAAAACGCTTTCCTCCGGAAGATGTGAAAAAGCTGGAGGAAATGCTCCAGGTGATCTCCCGGGAGCTGATGCCGGAGATCCCCATCCAGGTGCAAAACTCCGTACCGGAATAAAACAAAAACCCTCCCCGAAACCCAAGGTTTCGGGGAGGGTTTTTGTCATTGTGGTGTTTGGAATCAGGCCTTCCAGCTGATATCCTCAAACCGGATATGACCGCCGGCATTGATGGCCACGCCCTGCAGGTCGCTGTCATAGGCCCGCAGCAGCACGCTCTGGTACAAAGTGGCCTGGGAGCACAGCTCATTGAGCCGCACAGTGGCCTGCTTCAGAACCACTTCTCTGGCCTCAGGGTCCACAGCGGCCGCCGCCTGATCGATGAGGGCATCCACCTCGGGATCGTTCAGCCGGGTGGTATTGGCCCCACCGATGGACTTGCTGTGGTACACACCCACCAGGTAGGAGACCATGTCGCTGGGAGAATAACCGCCGATGGAAGCGGTGTAGTTGCCGTCCGCTGTGGCGGAAAGATAGGTGGCCAGGTCCATGCTTTCGATCTCGCAGTTGATGCCGATCTCGCTCAGGTTGGCCTGGATCACTTCGGCGGCCCGCTTTTTGGTGTCATTGGAGCAGATGATGCTCATTTCCACCGAAGCCGGGTCCACACCGGAAGCGTCCATATACTCCTTGGCCTTCTTCACATCAAAGGTATCGGCGCCTTCGTCAGTGGAGCCCAGCATTCCCATGGGGCTGGCCGAATATACCGGGGTGGCAATGCCGTTGAGAGCCGCAGCGATGATGTCGTCACGGTTGATGGCCGAGTTGATGGCATGACGCACATTCTGATTATCCAGGCCGGGCTTCTCGTTGTTGAGCATCAGCCAGTTGATGTTGGTGGAATCGTGCTTCAGCAGAGTGAACTCATCGCTGCTTTCGATACGCTCCACATCCATGGCTTCCACTTCGATGATCATATCCACTTCTCCGGCCTCCAGGGCAATGGTGCGGGAGGAGCCTTCGGGGATGATCTTCCAGGTCATGCTCTTGATGGCCGGAGCACCGCCGAAGTAGTCCTCAAAAGCCTTGAACTCCACGCTGTCGCCCCGCTTCCACTCTACAAACTGGAAGGGGCCGGAGCCGATGGGATTTTCGTTGAAGTCGTTGCCATTGTCCAGCAGCTTCTTGGGCAGGATGGCATTGGCATGGTGGCACAGATCGTACAACAGGGTTGCAGATGGGCCGTCGGTGACGATCTTGACGGTGTAATTGTCCACAGCCTCCACAGTGAGGATGCACCGGTTATACAGATTGACTTCCGGGCAAGTCTTGGAATAGGTGATGGAAGCCGCTACATCCTGAGCGGTCAGTTCGCTGCCGTCGTGGAACTTGACGCCCTGCTTCAGGTGGAAGAGCCACTCGGTATCGCTGGCATTCTCATAAGTATCCACCAAGCTGGGTTCCGGGTTCAGATCGGCATCGGTGCGGAAGAGTGTGCTGTAAGTCAGCTTATTCATATAATCTCCAGCCACCGAGTTGTGGTCATAGGCTCCCAAGGTGGGGGTCTCGCTCATGGTGGCCACCACCAGGCTATCCTTACCGGTGTCGGCCGATCCTCCCTTGTCTGTGCCTCCATCCTGCTGGCTGCATCCGGCCAACAAAGACAGACTCATGGAAAGCACCGTCACAAGGCTGATCAGATGTTTCTTTCCTTTGTTCATTGTTTACACCTCTTACTCTCTCTTTTCTTCTCCTGCAAATTTTGCAGAATTGTGCACATTTTGCATTTTGCTTTCTCATTATATTTCTCATTATATTTTCCATTTTCTCATTTTGCAATAGTTTTTTCATTTTTTAGTAATATTATTCAATAAATCCCGAAATTGACCGGCTATTATGGTCTATTTACTTATATTTATTCATCCCCCTTTGCTGTTCCCCCCTCTTGACAGGTCCACTGTTATTTGTTCATGATGTGAAAAATATAACGATTATTTATGTACAAAATAGATAAGATTCTCCCCCACTTTTCTACAAAGCTCCATGGTTCTTACGAAATATTACGATTTGATAAAATAAATATTGCAAAAATATTTCTTTCAAAATATAATTTAATCTGCAAAAGGTATTTCCCCACGGGGAAACCAAATCAACAAATGAGGTGAAACCATGACAAACCGCAAGACTCGTTTGCTCAGCCTGCTGCTGGCCTCGGTGATGACCCTGGCTCTGCTGTCCGGCTGCAGCAAAGATACAGGCAGTTCCTCTGGTAACAGCGGCAAGGGAAAGGACAGCTTGGTGGTAGCCACCATGAGCGAAACTCCTTCCATGGGGCCCTATGACCACAACGCCGTGGCCGGAGACTATATGAACCAGCTGGTTTACAGCAGCCTGTTCGAAACAGATGCCGACCTGAATCCGGTTCCTGAACTGGTGGACACTTATGAAAACACCAGCGACACCGAGTGGCTCTTCCATCTGAAGCAGGGCGTCAAGTTCCATGACGGCAGCGACCTGACTTCGGAAGATGTGGTAGCCTCCATCACTTATGCCAAGACCTGCCCGGAAATCAACCTGTACAACGGCTCCATCCTCTCTGTGGAAGCAGTGGATGACTACACCGTCAAGATGACCACCGACGGCCCCTCCGCTACTCTGCTGTACGATCTGTGCCATCATGGCAACTCCATCGTGCCCAAGGAGCTGCTGGACAGCGGCAACGACTTCAACGAGAACCCCATCGGTTCCGGCCCCTACAAGTTTGTCAGCTGGAAGCGGGGCGACAGCATCCAGTTCGAAGCTTTTGAAGACTTCTACGAGGGTGCTCCCTCCATCAAGAACATGACCTGGAAGATCATCCCCGAAGGCTCCTCCCGCACCATTGCTCTGGAAGCCGGCGAAGTGGATATGATCATCGAAGTGGAAGCCATGGATGTGGAGCGTATCGAAAGCAACAGCGACCTGACTCTGCTGAAGCACGAATCCACTGCCATCAACTGGCTGATGCTCAACAACGAGAAGCCCGGCCTGGACAACCAGAATGTGCGTCACGCCATCAACTCGGCCATCAACCGTGATGACCTAGTGACCGTTGCCATGAACGGCATGGCTGCTCCGGCCTATTCCTCCACTCCCCTTGGCATGCTGGGCTCCACTGACGAAGGTGCCGACACCTACGATGTGAAGAAGGCCCAGGAATATATGGACGCCTCCGGTGTGGACCCCAAGTCTGTGAAGATGAGCATCATCTGCTCCAACGACACCAAGAAGCGGGCTGCTGAAGTGATCCAGTCCAACCTGACCGAGATCGGTATCAACTGCGAGATCGAAAGCATGGACCTGGCCACTTACCTGTCCACCACTGCGGAAGGCAACTACACCGCTTCCATCGGCGGCTATTCTTCCAGCGACATGGTCTCCTACCTGGTGGGCGTGTACCACAGTAAGTCCATTGGCGCTTCCAACAAGACCCGTCTGAACAACCCGGAAATCGACGCCCTCATCGATGAGGCCGCCGCTACCGTGGACCCCGAAGCCAGAGAGGTTATTCTGAAGGAAGTCACCGTTCAGCTGAACGAGCTGTGCCCCCAGGTCTCCCTGTATCAGGATATGTATCTGCGGGCTTATAACGCAAACCTGGAAGGCGTAGACATCAACGCCGGCGGCAGCATCCGCTTCCAGGATATCAGCTGGAAGGCCTAAACCGCCCATCACCCTATACAAACAAAAGAGTGGGATTTCATCATGGAAATCCCACTCTTTTTCTATTCTGAATCTCATTTTATCCAATGCACAGGCTGCGGCAGACCCTTCTCCGGGTGAAACGGTATACACCATAGAGCGCCGCCGACAGCACAACCACCACGCCAGCGCAGGTGCCCATGCCGGCCACTTCCCCCGGCGTGAAGCGATTGTCATTGAAATACATAATCATCAGATAAAAAGCAGAAATGACCGCTGTCCCCACGATGGCAGGCACCAGAAACACTCTGGGCACCTGCCCTTTCACAGACTGGAACAAATAAGCATGGGAGGCCCCCAGATGCCGCAGGTCATCGTAAACCCTGGCATTGGTGATGGCAATGGTCATGCAGCGAGTGAATGCAATCACCACCACGGCCGCAAAGCAAATCAACGCAATGAAGATAAACAGCATCAGAAACACCGCCATGGTGGTGACAAAGTCGTTCTGATCCAGTACACGGAACTGGGGCATATAAAGCCAGTAGTTGCGGAATTCTGTGCTGTCCCGGTCCTCACGATCCATCACCGGAAAACCATAGGCCGCGATGTTTTCCCGATCAAACTCATAGGCCCCACCGGCCTCTTCCTCCAGCATCTTCACCACCGGGTCATAGGCATCCATCTGCATCACTTCATCGCCAGAGCGATCCACAATCTGGTTAAATAGCGCCTTGGCAAAAGGGTAACTATGCTCCACATCCGCCACATCCAAAAATACCCAGGTCTCCTGCCAAAGATCGGTGAGTCCCCCAGCCACTGCGGCGTAATCGGCATCGTCCAGCACATAGCATCCCAGCAGCATGGTGTATCGCAGCGGCTCCACGGGGTCCACAGACAGGCTTTTTCCGGTGACCATATTGGTGACGACGGTCACATCACCACCAGAGAGATATTCGCTGCCCCCCCTCATCGTCCAGCACATTGGCACAGGTGCCGGGGAGCAAGTCAATGTGCTGGCCTGTTAGGGCATTCCAGGCCGATTCCGAGAAAAAGGTGGCACTGGAGACAATCTCCCGATACTCCGTGGTGTAGGTGGTGCCCAAGGCTCCATTGTCCTGCTCTATGGAGGTGGTGCCGTCACAGCCCAGGATGGCGGCCCCCACTTCTCTCCAGGAGGTCAGTTCCACATCGTACTCCGCCGCCAGGGATTGCACCCCATCTTTCTGCGGAAGTTCCTGGTCATTCCGCCAGTGATACTCAAAATCCACCGGGCGACTGGAAAAGCTGTAAGCAGAGCTGGTGGAAAGCATGGGGGTATAGAACGCAGCAAAATAAGCTCCGGCGATAAGCAATGTCATCACCAGCATATTCCGTACGGTCTGCCGTCCCTGAAAACGCATCTGTGATAATGCGATGATATCCACCAACGATACCTGGTACGCGCCGGAGCTGTGGACCGCATGGAAAGCAGCGAGATCATCCTGCAAAACGGAGATCGGCTCCCTGTCAGCCGATCCTGTCAGCGATCAGCTCTGTTGGCCTTGGCCCAGACAGAACTGGAGGGATAGCCGGTGCGCACATTGCTTTGGAATCTTTGGTTTTACGGGCTCTGGTGGATAAACATCCTGTCCAATGGTTTTTTCTTATATCAGCTTTGCCAGCCTTTTGTTGCACTTCGAAAGGGCCGGCTCTGGCAAATTTTATTTCTGCTGACGCTTGCCGGAAGCAGCGGCATGGTCATTTGGGTGGGAGACCCCAACCTGCTCTATACCCTGCCGGTGTATTTACTGCTCTTTCTTCTTTGCACAAAAGGAGATCTCACCGGCCGTCTGGCAATCTGTATCATCTTTTTCTGTCTGGAGATGTCCGTGTGTGCCCTGCTGGACACTTATGTGATGGTATTGGACAAAAACCACATCTATGCTGTGCTGGTGCGATTGCTGCGGACGGTGATTTTCGGTGTTTTGTGGCTTTTGCTCCGTAGGAGGTTTGCAGCAGAGCAGGTACGACTTTCCCGTCGGCTATGGCAACTGGTGCTGGGCCTGGCGGCCATACCACTCTGTGCTCTAGTGGCCGTGGTACTGCTGACCTTTCAAAAGTATCACTCTGATGCTGTCAACACGCTGGCCATGAATCAAGGGCTTGTGGTGCTGCCCTTTGTATTGCTGACATCCATCGTGCTGTTGTTCGCCGTTCTGATTCTGGCCGATCACCAGCGTTTGGAGCGGGCCAATCAGCTATCCGGATCGCGGGAAGTCTATTACCAGGGACTGCGTCAGCAGGAAAGCCAGGTGCGCCAGCTTCGCCATGACCTGCGCAATCATCTCACCGTCATCCAGGGCCTGTTGGGAAAAAGCGCTCCCCAAGGCGCCATTGACTACCTGGAGCAAATGGCTGGCTCTCCGGCCCTGCAGGGCCAGAGGCGATTTTGCGACAACGAGACCGCCAATGTGGTTCTTTCCTCCAAAGCGGAAACCATGGAGCGGATGGGAATTGAGATGGATTTTGCCGTATCTCTCCCCTGAGATCTTTCAGTGGCCGACAACTTCCGAAACAGAGAATATTATCCGCTGTTGAAAAAACTCAAAATCAAAAAAAGTCCCCTCATTCCACCCGGCACACCTATGCCACCCGGGCTATCAAAGAGGGCTTATCTCCCGAAATGATTCAAGCAATCCTGGGCCATTCCGACTACTCCACAACGGTTAATTTTTACAACCATTTTGACCCAGAATCCCTCGTTCATGCGGTGGATTCTTTTGCGGTTACTAACAAGTTACTATCAAATTCAAAAGATTAAAACAACAAAAAACCCTGCAACCATTGAGGTTGCAGGGTTTTTGCTGGTGACCCATCGGCGGCTCGAACGCCGGACACCCTCCTTAAAAGGGAGGTGCTCTGCCTACTGAGCTAATGGGTCATATTGGCTGGGATGGCAGGATTTGAACCTACGAATGCGGGAGTCAAAGTCCCGTGCCTTACCCCTTGGCGACATCCCAGTATAAACCTTTGCGATGTGCCTTTCGGGATGGTACAGAAAAGAAAAAAGATATGGGGTGGATGACCGGATTCGAACCGGCGACCCCCAGAGCCACAATCTGGTGCTCTAACCAACTGAGCCACACCCACCATATATCCTGGCGTGCCCGGAGGGACTCGAACCCCCAACCTACTGCTTAGAAGGCAGTTGCTCTATCCTGCTGAGCTACGGGCACATACGATAGCGGCCATAGCCACCCGAATGGAGCGGGTGATGGGAATCGAACCCACGTAACCAGCTTGGAAGGCTGGAATTCTACCATTGAACTACACCCGCAAAGTAATCAGCTTAACGAGTATATCATGTTCTCCGAGATTTGTCAAGGTCTTTTTTCATGCCCCGGCCCGGCTTTTTACCGGACCGGGGACTTTTGTGGCTTAATGACACTCCATGAGGATCTGCTCCCCATCGGAGGAAAGGGAGATACTGGTGATAGGGTTCTGGTAAGCGCTGATAATCGCGCTGGCCGCCCGATCTTCGATCTCCTTTTGAATGAACCGACGGAGATTTCTCGCTCCGTATTTTATAGAATACGACTTTTTCACTAAAAAGTCAACCAGTAAATCATCAAATTTCAAATCGATGCCGTTGCCCTGCAAAGTCTCCTGCAGGTCTCCCAGCATAATCCGGGCAATGGCGGCAAAATCCCGCTCATTCAGCTGGTTAAAGGCCACCACCTGATCGATCCGATTGATGAATTCCGGCCGCATGATCTCCTGCAGGGCCTTCATGGCCTTTTCCTGGCTCTGCTGGGTCACCGTGCCTCCAAAGCCCATGGCCCCCTGGTTCCGGTCGGAACCGGCATTGGAGGTCATGATGATGACGGTGTTTTCAAAGGACACCTTTCGTCCCTGGGCATCGGTGGCCACCCCATCGTCCAGAATCTGCAACAGCACATTGAGTACATCGGGATGGGCCTTTTCGATCTCGTCGAAGAGCACCACCGAATAAGGACGGCGGCGGATCTTCTCGGTGAGCTGTCCGGCCTCGTCATAGCCCACATATCCCGGAGGGGCGCCAATCAGTTTGGACACACTGTGCTTTTCCATGTATTCGCTCATATCCAGACGAATGAGGGCGTCCGGGGTATCAAACAAATCGGCGGCCAGGCATTTGACCAGCTCGGTTTTACCCACGCCAGTAGGGCCTACAAAGATGAAAGACACCGGTTTCCGTTTGGGCGAAACACCCGCCCGGCTGCGGCGGATGGCAGCGGCCACCGCCTGGATAGCCTCATCCTGGCCGATGACCCTTTTGCCCAGCCGCTCTTCCAGGGAGATCAGTTTTTCGAATTCCTGGCGCTTCACCTTGCTGGCGGGGATCTTGGTCCAAAGCTCAATGACCTGGGCCAGGTCGTCCACCGTCAGTTGAGGGGTGGGATTGTCCCGCAGCTCCGTCAGGCGCTGGTCGATCTGAAGCAGCCGGCTGCGCAGATAGGCCAGACGCTGATAAGCCCCGGTCTCCTCCGGGTCCTGCATCAGCTCTTCCTGCTCTTTCTGGAGAGTGCTTCTCTCTTCTTCCAGCTGGGCTTTTTCGTTGATGTCCTTATTTTTCAGGTTGATCTCCGAGCAGGCCTCGTCGATCAAATCGATGGCCTTATCGGGCAAAAACCGGTCGTTGATATACCGCTCCGACAGATAGACCGCCTGCCGGGCCGCTTCATCGCCGATCTTCACTCCGTGGAATTCTTCATAATAAGGCCGGATGCCCTTGATGATCTCCACTGTCTGCTCCAGGGAAGGCTCGGTGATGGTCACCGGCTGGAACCGGCGCTCCAGGGCCGAATCCTTTTCGATGTGCTGCCGGTATTCCTTGAAGGTTGTGGCCCCGATGACCTGCACCTCTCCCCGGGACAAAGCAGGCTTGAGAATGTTGGCGGCGTTCATGGAGCCTTCGGCGTCCCCCGCTCCCACCAGATTGTGCACCTCGTCGATGACCAGAATGATATTGCCCAGGCGCTTGACCTCATCGATCAGCCCCTTCATTCGGCTTTCAAACTGGCCCCGGAATTGGGTGCCTGCCACCATGGCGGTCATATCCAGCAGCCAGACTTCCTTGTCCTGAAGTTTGTAGGGCACTTCGCCCTGGGCGATCTTCTGGGCCAGCCCCTCGGCCACGGCGGTTTTTCCCACACCCGGCTCACCGATGAGACAGGGATTGTTCTTCTGCCGCCGATTGAGGATCTGAATGACCCGTTCGATTTCGCTCTCTCTTCCGATCACCCGGTCCAGCCCTCCGTCCCGGGCCTTCTGGGTGAGATCGGTGGCATAGTTGCTGAGGAATTTTTTCTTTTTCTCCCGCTTCTTGCCCCGGGGCTTTTCCGGCTTATCCGGCTCTTCTTCCTGCTTGGCGCTGCTCTCCTGGGAGCGCATGGAAAAGAAAGGAATCACCGGCACCTGAGAGGGATTTTCCTCGTCCGGCTCTTCCTCTCCTTCCCCTTCCTCCTCCGCCCCGGTGGGCATCTGGAAGGAGCTGAACAGCCCCTGCATCAGCTCTTCCGGGTTGGTATTCTCCAGTTCTTTGGATACATTTTCAATGTCGCTGTCGGTGATACCGAACCGCTCGATCATGTCGGTCACCGGTTTGATATTCAGCTCCTTGGCGCATTTGAGGCAAAGGCCCTCGTTGTGGGCCTTGCCGTCCTCCAGCCGGGTGATATAGATAACGGCCACATTCTTTTTGCACCTGGAGCAAAGAGGCATATTCATGGCGTTTTCATTCCATCCATTTCTCCGCCCAGTCTAGGTTTGCTCCTTCCCGCCGCCGGGCGGACCGGCCTGGAAGGGGAATCAATCCCAAAAGACCTACCCTTGCGGGAAGATCTGATAGACAAAAGAAGCTACTTTGCTTTCTGCCAGGGCCTCCTGGGCAAAAAAGCCGCCCACTCCCTCCGGAGCAAAGGAGCGCAGCCCCAGACACAATAGGGCGATCATCACAACGCCTCCCAAAGCGCCCAGGCACAGCCCGGCCCCATGGTTCACGGTGCGGAAAAGGGGGAGTGTGCCTCCCACTACCCGCACCAGCAGCCACAGCACCAGCTTACACAGTGCAAAGCCCACCAAGAAGGCGATCACAGGGGCCAGGCTCTGGCTCACCGTCTGTATGGCGGCCTCCAGCACTTCCCCGCCGCCGTTTTCCACCTGACTGTGCACCGCTTCCATCAGGCTTTCCGGAGCGTGCACAGCGCTGAGAAGGTTGTGGATGCTTTCCTCTACCGTGGTTCCGGCCGCTTCCAGCTGCCCTTCTGCCGCCTTCTCCAGGACTTTCCCCACCAAAGGCTGCAAAAGTTCCGCAATGGGGGAGGTGAGCACCGGCACCAGCATCCGCGCGCCCACATAGGACAAAAGGCTGCCCACAAGCCCCATCAGCGCTCCCAGGATGCCCTTGCGGGCGCCCCAGAAACACATAAGCAAAAAGAGCACCAAAAAAATCAAATCGATCATGGACTGTCCTTTCGCCGGGTCACTCCCGGTCTATCTGTTCTCCGGCGTCCTTATCCAAAAGCTCCGCCCGGTCGGCATAGATGAGCATCACATCCCCATCCCTGCGCTGGATCACATCCCGGGCGGTGATCTCCTGCACCTGGCGGGCCGATGCGCCGGGAATGATGGATGTGCACACCAGGGAATCCCGCAGCAAAATGGCGATGTGATCCCCGGCGGCGGAAAGGGAGCGCACAGCCGAAGAATACCGGGCTTCAAATACCGTCTGGCCGTTCTCCCCCGCCATCACCACCCGGGTGCGTTCCTGCTGGTCGCCGGTCTCCAGCGCCACCACAGGCCGCTGGCCCATCTTGTGGCTGAAGGTGACCAAAGACCCTTCCGGATAGGAAAAGACGCCTCGCTCCTGTCCCTGGTCGTCGTAGGAATACACTCCCTGGTCGGTGACGATCATCAAAGAGTCATCTTCATAATATTCCATGGAATAGACCGTCATGCTTCCCAAAGGCAGATCGAACAGCGGCTGCTCCTGATGAATGGAAAAGACACGGATCATGGATACCCGTTTGCCGTTTTCCTCACTCATGCACAGGGCGGCCAGATGCTGGGAATCCGGCGAGACACAGGACAGCAGGATATAATATTCCGAAGTATTCCAGCGGAAACGCTCCTTCTGCTGATTGTCATAAAGAGTCACCGCGGCCCGATAGCCCTGCTCGTCGGTGACCACGCTGAAGGCGCCGTTCTGGTTCACCGAAGCCGAAATGATCTCCGACTCCAGGTCCTTCTGCCACAGAGCGGTATAGCGGTTTGTGAGGCACAAACCATGGCCGCCCCGGTCATAGGCCAGCATATTGTCCTCGGCCACGCTGAGGGCCGGGGAGGAATATTGCAAAGGAATGCTCAATTCTTCTTTGCCCTGGGTGCTGACAAAACTAAGGGTATCGCCCCCCAGCACCACAAGGCCGTTGCCAAACTCGTCATACACACTGTCGATGCCGTCTTCAAAGGTATAACCGGCAAAATCCGCATCCCCCGAAGCCCACACAGCGGAAAAATAGGACGCCATCCGCCGCAGGCTGCTGAGGGTGAGCTGTTCATGGTAATTCCAGACGCAATAGACCATGGAGCACAAAAGCCCCAAAAGCGCCAGACTTTTGAACAGGCCGCAGATCTGTCCCCGCCGGTCCTGACGAAATTTGGTGATGTTATTTTTCTGAGGCGGCATTTTTTCACGCTCTGCCATCCAGTTCCTCCATCCCATAGGTCAGCGCCGTCATATAAAGGCCGCAGGCCGGGGCCGTGGGGCCTGCCCGCTCCCTGTCCCGGGAAGCCAGGATCTCCGGGATCTGCCGGGGCTCAATTTTGTGCAGTCCGCAGTAGAGCAGCGTTCCCGAAATAGCCCGGGCCATGTTGTAGAGGAATCCGTCGGCGCACACCCGGATCGAGATCAGATCCCCCTCTTTCTCCGTGCGGCAATAGTACATGGTCCGCACGGTGCTGCGCACCGGGGTGCCCTCGCTGCGCACGGCGGCAAAATCCTGTTTTCCCTCAAAATAGGGCGCCGCTTCCGCCATGGCGTCATAATCCAGACGGGAGGGACAGAAATAGGCCCGGTTGTGATAAAAGGGGTCCCGCACCCGACTGTTGTGAATCAGATAGGTATATTCTTTTTTCTGGCATTGAAAGCGGGCGTCAAAATCCCAGGGCACTTCCACCGCCCGGCTCACCGAAATATCCGGCGGCAGATAGGCGCTGATGGCCAAAGGCAGCTTGTCCAGCGGGATACTGGTGGCCATGCGAGCATTGGCCACATAGATTCTGGCGTGGACACCGGCGTCGGTGCGCCCCACGCCGGACAGACTGACCTGGCAGCCCGTGGCCTTGCCAATGGCCTGCTGGAGCACCTGCTGTACGGTGATGGCGTTGTTCTGGTATTGCCAGCCGTGATAGGCGGTGCCAAGATAGGCCAGGCGGAAGGCGATATTTCGTTCTTTGATCTCTTTCATGGCAGCATCCTTGTCAAAACAAATACGCAAACAAAAAACACACAGGTCACGGCATAGGCCGCTCCATCATTTTTCCCCATTTTCAGCTCTTTCAGCCGGGTACGGCCGCTGCCGCCCCGGTAAAGACGGCACTCCATGGCCACCGAAAGTTCATCGGCCCGGCGGAACGCCGACACAAACAAAGGCACCAGCACCGGCACCAACGCCTTGGCCCGTTTCAGCAGGTTGCCGCTTTCAAAATCGGCGCCCCGGGCCTTCTGGGCGTTCATGATCTTCTCGGTCTCCTCGATAAGGGTGGGGATAAAGCGCAGGGCGATAGTCATCATCATGGCAAACTCATGCACCGGCAGATGGATACGGCTGAGAGGCCGGAACAGATTCTCAATAGCATCGGTCAGGGCCACCGGCGAAGTGGTATAGGTCAGAAGAGAGGTGGAAGCCACCAGCAGCATGATGCGCACCACCATGTAAACGGCGGTTACAAGTCCTTCCTTGGTGATGTGAAAAATCCAGAACTCCCACAAAATCTGTCCCGGAGTGTAGAGCATATTCAAAAGAGCGGTAAACACCGCCAGAAAGGCAATGGGTTTCAGGCTCTTGAGCAGCATCCGAAAACGGATCCGGCTGAGAAGAGTGACTCCGATGACCCCTGCGGCGCAGAGCACATAGGCCCAGAAGCCGTGGGCCAGAAAAAGCACGATGATAAAGGCAAAGCTGAGGATCAGCTTTGTGCGGGCATCTAGGTGATGCACCGGGCTTTCCACCGGGAAATACTGGCCCAGGGTGATGTCTTTCAGCATGATACACCCTCCTTTTTGCACCGGAGGATCTCCCGGGCGGCCTGCTCCACGGTGTAGACCCCTTCCCGCACCGGCGCGCCCATCTCCCGCAGTTTCAAAAAGACCCGGGTGATCTGGGGCACATCCAGCCCGGCCTCCAGCAGTTCTCCCGCCCGGGAGAAAATCTCCGGCGGCGTGCCGTCCATGAACACATGGCTGTCCCGCATGACCACAATGCGGCTGGCCAGACGGGCAGCATCCTCCATGCTGTGGGTGACGAAAATCACCGTGGTGCCGTGTTTTTCATGGTATTCCGTAATAAAACGGAAAATATCATCCCGGCCCCGAGGGTCCAGTCCAGCTGCCGGCTCGTCCAGCACCAGCACTTCCGGCTCCATGGCCAGCACACCGGCCAGCGCCACCCGGCGCTTTTGTCCACCGGACAGGTCAAAGGGGGATTTGGGCAGCATATCCTCTCCCATGCCGCAGGCGGCCAGGGCCCCCACCACCCGCCGATGCACTTCTTCCGGCTCCAGGCCCATATTCCGGGGACCAAAGGACACATCGGCCTCGATGGTCTCCTCAAAAAGCTGGTGCTCCGGATACTGGAACACCAGCCCTACCTGAAATCGGGCTTTGCGGGTCACTTCCTTGCTCTCCCAGATGTCCCGGCCATGGAGAAACACCTGGCCCCGGGTGGGTTTCAAGAGAGCGTTGAAGTGCTGGATCAAAGTGGATTTCCCCGAACCGGTATGGCCGATGAGGGCCAGAAACTCCCCTTTGTTCACCGACAAGTTCACATTGTCCACCGCCGTTTTTTCAAAGGGGGTGCCGGGGCTATATACATAAGTGAGCCCTTGGGCTCGCAAAATTTCTTCCACAGGTCAGTCCTCCAAAAAGGCCATCAGTCTTTGGGCGCACTCTTCCACCGTCAGAGCGTCGATGGGCAGGGAGCAGCCCTTCCGGTTCAGCTCCTCCAGCACTTCCACCGTCTGAGGAACTCCCAGACCGGTCTGGTGCATCTTGTCCACCTGGGCGAAGATCTTCCGGGGCGGGCCGTCGTCGATCACATGGCCGTCCTCCATCACCACCACCCGGTCAGCCTGGGCGGCCTCGTCCATATGGTGGGTGATGAGCAGCACAGTGATTCCCTTTTCCCGGTTGAGACGGCGGATGGTGTTCATCACCTCAGCCCGTCCTCCCGGGTCCAGCATGGCGGTAGGCTCGTCCAGCACCAGCACCTCCGGCTCCATGGCCAGCACACCGGCGATGGCCACCCGCTGTTTCTGTCCGCCGGAGAGCATATGGGGTGCGCTGCGCTTGAAGTTCTCCATGCCCACAGCCTTCAGAGCCTCATCCACCCGGCGGCGGATCTCCTGGGAGGGCAGGCCTAGATTCTCCGGAGCAAAAGCCACATCCTCTTCCACCACGGTGGCCACGATCTGGTTGTCCGGATTCTGGAACACCATTCCTGCCTTTTCCCGGATGTCAAAGAGCTTGTCTTCCTCCCGGGTGTCCATCCCAGCCACCCGCACCTGACCCCGGGTGGGCAGTAAAATGGCGTTGATGTGCTTGGCCAGGGTGGATTTTCCCGAACCGTTGTGGCCCAGCACCGCCACAAAGCTCCCCTGCTCTATTTCCAGGTTCACCCCGTCCAGGGCCAGCAGATCGGGCTGATCCTCCCTGTTTGTGTATTCAAAGGAAAGGTCTTTTACCTGAATGATCTGTTCCACTGAAAAAAGTCCTCCTTATCCGGTCTTACCGGGCAATCCAGCGGCTGGTATGGCCGCAGGGCAGGCCCAGGCCGGTCTGGCTCACCGGCAGCAGCAGTTCGCCGCCCTCCACTTCCCCACCGTAGCGGCGGGCCATGGTCATGCCCAACAGATAAACGGGCACCGAAGGGGAAATGCCGGTGGTATAGGAGTTGATGATGACAAACAAGGGATCGTCGGTGAGCACTTCCATGCACAACTGAAGGAAAGGCGCGATGCTCTCCTCAAACTTCCAGATCTCCCCGGAAGGTCCCCGGCCATAGGAAGGCGGGTCCATGATGATGGCATCGTATTTCCGGCCCCGGCGAACTTCCCGCTGGATAAATTTTTTACAATCGTCCACAATATAGCGGATGGGAGCCTCGCCCAGGCCGGACAGACGGGCATTTTCTCTGGCCCAGGCCACCATGCCTTTGGATGCATCCACATGGCAGACGCTGGCTCCCGCCGAGGCAGCAGCCAGGGTGGCCCCTCCGGTATAGGCAAACAGATTGAGCACATTCACCGGCTTTTTCTTTTTCCGCTCTGCCACCTGGCGGCGGATAAAATCCCAGTTGGCCGCCTGTTCGGGAAAGACGCCGGTGTGTTTGAAACTCATGGGCTTGATCTGAAAAGTCAGATCTTTATAGTGAATGTGCCAGCTTTCCGGCAGATGGAAAATCTCCCACCGGCCGCCGCCCTTATCCGAGCGGTGATAGACGGCATCGGGCTTTTTCCACAAGGGATGGCCGCCCCTGTCCCAGATGGCCTGGGGGTCAGGCCGGACGAGGATATGCTCCCCCCATCGTTCCAGTCGTTCTCCGCCGCCGCAATCCAGCAGCTCATATTCCTTCCAGCCATCGGCAGACCACATAATTTTATTCCTCTCGATTCCAGTTTTCTCTATTTTCTCCCGGCGCCATTCCGCCGGAAAGATCCATTCTTTCCCTATGAAAAGACGGATGTTCCCATAATCAATTTATTTTACCACCCGGAGCGGGCTTCGTCAATGAACGGACTGTAAAGACCCCCAAAAGAAAAGCCGGGACGCTGTTTGCGCCCCGGCCCCTTTTGTTTTGGTTGTTAGCGGATGATTTCGCCTTCCACTTCACCGGCAATGCCGGCGGCGTTGGCTTCATCGGTATCGATGTGCATACGCAGCAGGAACTTGTCGGACACACGAACCACAGTCTCGTTAAAGACGACGGAACGCTCGCCGGAGGTCTTGACGCTGACCACATCCTTGTCCTTCAGGCCCAGCTTCTCAGCGTCGGCGGGAGTCATGTGGATGTGGCGCTTGGCAGCGATGACGCCGCAGGGAATGGTGACTTCACCGGCAGGGCCGACCAGCTTGACGCTGGGGGAGCCTTCGATGTCGCCGCTTTCACGGACGGGAACCTGGATGCCCAGAGCACGGGCGTCGGTGAAGGAAACTTCCACCTGGGAAGCGCTTCTTTCCGGCCCCAGGATGCTCATGTTCAGGGAACCCTTGGGTCCTTCCACCTTGACTTTTTCGTTGCAGGCAAACTGACCGGGCTGGCTCAGGTCCTTTTTGGGGGTCAGCTGATAGCCGGCGCCAAAGAGGGTGTCCAGATCCTTGCGGCTCAGATGCAGATGTCTTGCAGAGGTTTCGATGATCACATTGGCCATTGTTCTCTATCTCCTTTGTTCTTTGTTCCATGGGGGCAAATTGTTTGTTTCCTCTCTATAATTTAACACATCCCCGCCGGTTGCGCAACGGCGAGGGGAAAAATATTTGTGTCCCAGGGGTGTTTTTTCGCCCCACTTTTGGATTTTTCTCTTTTTTACCCATAGTTGTGACAAAATGCACCTTTACAAAGGGTATTCATCGGATTATACTATAAGCAAGTATCTTTACTTCTTTACACATTCTACAAATTCATTCGTGAGGTTAGAGGCCACATGGTTACCGATTTCCCCCGGACGCTGTCGCTTTTGCGGCAGGAGAAAAAACTCAGCCAAAAAAAGGCAGCCGAGGCACTGGGTATTTCCCAGGCGTTGCTGTCTCATTATGAAAACGGCGTACGGGAGCCGGGACTGAGCTTTGTGGTCCGGGCCGCCGACTTCTACGGCGTTTCCTGCGATTACTTGCTGGGCCGCACCATGTCCCGGGAAGGGGCCGCCATCTCGGTGGAAGAGCTGGGGGACCTTTCGGAGGAAAAGGGCAATGTGCTGCGGGGCAGTGTTTCTGCCATGCTCCAAAAGAAGCTGCTGGTCAACTCCTCCGGCATTCTGCTGGACATTCTGGGCAAAGTGGGCCACAAAGGCCTGATCGGCGATGTGTCGGCTTATCTGTCCGCCGCCATCTACAAGGCCTATCGCTATGTATATATGATCTCGGGGAAATATTCCGACACCATGTTCCCGGTAGCCGCCCATCTGTTTTCCGATCTGTGCGACGCCGAAATGAAAATGCGTGAATACCGCCTGCGTGCTCTGGCCTCCTCCAACCAGGACAGCCGGGAGCCGCTGGAGTTCCCCGACCTTTCCATCGACGGGCTCAGCCAGGAATATCCCAATCTGGCCCCCGCTCTTCTGTCGGTGCTCCACAATGTGTCCGAGTCTCTGGAGAAAATGGCCCCTGACCAAGAATAGGGGTCGAAAAATTTTCTCAAACTTTTTTGTAAAAACCCCTTGCCAAAGGGGAAAAGCTGTGGTATATTATATCTCGCGCCAGATGTGGTGGCAAACAAGCTGGTGTAGCTCAGCTGGTAGAGCAGCTGATTTGTAATCAGCAGGTCGGGGGTTCGAATCCGTCCACCAGCTCCAATTTCATATGGGAGAGTTCCCGAGTGGCCAAAGGGGGCAGACTGTAAATCTGTTGCGTTTCGCTTCGATGGTTCGAATCCGTCCTCTCCCACCAATGCCCGGATGCAATAGCGTCTGGGCATTTTTAATTTTCTCGCCCCTTAACCAGGGGTTAATTTTTTGCCCTTTTTCTGTCGTACCCCTCCGTTGCGTCTCCGCTGCCCCTCTGTTATGATGGAGGCAAAGGAGGGAGCTTCATGAAAATCAACGAAATCATCCGCACCCGCCGGCACTGCCAGGGATTGACCCAGGAAGCCCTGGCCCAGCTTCTGGGGGTCTCTTCTCCGGCGGTGAACAAATGGGAAAAAGGGCTGAATTATCCCGATATCACCTTGCTTCCCGCCCTGGCCCGGGCTCTGGGCGTGGATCTGAACACCTTGCTTTCCTTCCAGGATGACCTGACCCCGGAAGAGATCGGACGCTTTTCAGAACAAGTCACCATAGTGGCCCAGGAGCAAGGCTGTGCCGCTGCTTTCCAGCTGGCCCGGGAAAAGATGCAGGAATTTCCCTCCTGTGATCTTCTGACCTACACCATGGCTCCATTGCTGGAGGGGATTCTAAGTCTTTTTCCTCCAAAGGAAGAAGAAGCCGAACCCTTCCGCCAGGAAGTTTTGCAGCTTTATCAGCGAGCTGCAAACAGCCATGATCCCCAGATCAGCCAATGGGCCTGCGCTCTTCTAGCCGGCCGCTACATTGCCCAAAATCAACTGGAAGAAGCCAGACCTTTGCTGGAGCAGCTTCCTCAATCCCACAAAAACAAACAGCTTCTCCAGGTCTCTTTAGCCCGAAAAGAGGGAAACATTGCAGCCGCATGGACGCTGCTGGAGCAGGAACTCTTCACCCGGGGAAATGGCGTCCTGGAAGTGCTGAGCCACCTGATGGATCTGGCCGCAGAAGAAAAGGACCTGGATCGGGCCGAAGCCTTTGCCGCCGCTTCCCAAGGTACTGCGGAGGCTCTCCACCTTCCTGCTGCTTCCCGTCTTTCTCTTTCCTTCCAGCTGGCTCTTCTCCGTCAGGACGGCCCTCAGACCCTGGCTCTGCTGGAGGAGATCTTCCAGAGCATTCACCGCCCGGCTCCCTTTTCCGATTCCCCTCTCTACTGTCACTTGCCGGAAAAAGACGGAGCCAGCAAGGGCCAGCAGATGATGCTGCGCATGATGGTAAACGGGGTGGAAGAAGACCCGGCGTGTGCATTCCTCCGGGGCCTGCCCCAATATGCCCTTTGGATGAAAAAATGGCAAAAGAGTGCCTTTCCGAAATCCAACCCATAAAGAAGGGGCCCGCTCTCTAAAGCGGGCCCCTTCTTTGAGCGTGTCGAAAAAGTGGCTTAGGCCACTTTTTCGAGTTTTTGCAAGGGGCTGGCGGAGTGCCTCCGCTCCCATACTGCGCTCCCGCGCTGGGCAGGTCCGATGCAGAAAGGCAAAGAAAGTATGGCCGTCCGGCCACCGGACCAGCGGGGCGCCCCGCCCTTGAGAAGTGCAAAAAGCCACGCACAGGTCGTGGCTTTTTGCGGATTGATAGGGGTAGGGCGGACGACCCTTTTCGTTATATAGGTTTTTCGACAGTCTGTTTAATTATATTTCCTCCATCAGCTCCACAAGCTGGGCAAAATGATCGATGGCGGTATCGTAGTCTTCGGTATCTCCAAAGCCATAGCGGGCAAACACAAAAGGAATGTCTGCCTGCCGGGCCGCCTGGGAATCCCCCTGGGTATCTCCCACATACACCGGCTGTTTCAGACCATTGCGGCGGATGATGAGCTTGTTGTTCTCCCCTTTGGAAAGGCCGGTGGCCCCAAAGCACTCAATGTCCTTGAAATACTTTTCCAGGCCCATGGACCGGAAGAAGCACTGGATATACCCATCCTCGCAGTTGCTGACGATAAACAAGGGGAACTTGCGGCTGAGGGCCTGCAAGGTCTCCTCCACCTGGGGATAGAGCTTTCCGCCCCGCTTTTCCAGCACCTCATGCTCCTCCTGGCAGCATTCTTCCAGCAGCCGCTGCTGCTCTGTTTCCAGGCACATGGGGAACATCCGCCGGGCGATTTCGTCCATGGGCAGGCCCATATAGCCCTGAAGCTCCGAATACTCCAAAGGCCCCCGCAGATCGGAATGGGCTGCGATCACCTGATTCCAGGCCGCCAGAATCCCCTCCACTGCGTCCCACAAAGTGCCGTCCAGATCAAAAAGAATGCCGTCTGTTTTCATCTTGTTCTCCTCTGTCTCTTCCCTGTATTTTTCCTTTTGCATCATACCTTTTTCAAAAGAGAAAATCAATCCCCTTTCCTATCCCATCAAGCGAAAAAAGGCCAGGAGCAAAAGGAGCAGGCCGCTGCACCAGCCCACTTCCCGCTCTCCCCGCTTCCCCATCCGCCGGCCCAGAAAATGCCCCAGGCCCAGCAGTGTCAAAGTGGCCAGCAGGGAAAAAAGAAACAGCAGGCGTGGGTCCATGCCTCCCAGACCGGCTCCCACTCCGGCGGCGGCCCCATCCAGAGACAGGGCAGCTCCCAGCAAAAGACCTTCCCTGGGGGAAAGGCTGCGGGAGCCGTCGGCATCGGCCCGGGAGGGATCGGCATACAGGCATAAGATACACCGAAAGCTCCACAAACGAAACCGCATTTCTCCTCTTCCGCCCCATTTGCGCACCCAGCTTTTCAGCAGGCTGTCGCAGATCTTACACGAGCCCAAGGCCGCCAGCAAAAAGGCACACAGCCAATGAAGCCCTCCAGCCAATGGTTGCCACAGTCCTCCGGCCCAGGCCCCGGCGGCCAGCACGCCGCTGCAGCACAAAGCCACCACCAGAGCGCTCTTTCCCGGCAAGCGGATCTCTCCCGCTCCATAGGCCAGACTGGCAAAAAAAGCGTCCAGAGACAGGGCCAGCACCAAGGTTCCGGCTTCCAGTCCCTGACGGACAAATCCAGGCAAAGGCAAAAACCCCTTTCCGGTTTTTGCTTCATCCTATGCCCTTTCTTTCCAAAGGGTCCCTACCCCTTGTCCTAGTCCTCCTGCGCTTTGGCCTGCTGGGCATACTGCTCAGCCAGCGCCACAAATTCCTCCATCCGTCCATTCTCCCGGATGGTCTGGGGACAATTTTTCCCGCTGAAGTCATAATGCTCTTTCACCTGATCGGCCGAAAGGTCATAAGCGTTCATCAGCCAACCGGTGAGCCGGGCAGCGTTGTCAAAGGTCTTTTCAAAATCCCCGCCTGCATTGACGCACAATTCCACGCCGATACCGTGGAGATTGCCATCCCCTTCGGCGCCGTCCCCTGCATGATAGGCCACTTCATCGTCAGGGATGCTGTGCCATACTTCGGTGTCATCCACCGTATAGTGCCAGCCGGTGGTCCCCTCTCCGCCTTTGGCCTCCAGCTGGCCATGGGCAGCTGCATCGGCCCCGGCGGCAGTGTTCCCCGTTTCATGAATGACGATGTACCGGATCTCTCTCTTGGTTCCCGGCCGGTTCTGCGCCCCTTCCGGGGCCAGCTGGGTGTACACCGGTACCCCCAGCACATCCTCCGGATACAACCCTTCCGTGGGTGCTTTCAGCAGTCTCCATGCCCCAAAGGCCACTCCGGCCATCACCATCAGCCCCAGCAGCAGGCCGCAGCCTCTTCTTTTTCTTCTTTTCCGCCGTCTTTTCTGGGCCATCGTCGATCCCTCCTTCTCCCCGGACAAAGCCAAAGCGGCCTGTCCCGCTGCTTCTATCATACAGTGGGCCAGGCCGCCGAATCTTAAATTTTCTCTTAAACTTTTCTCAAGTTCTTATTGCTGGGTGAGGAAAGCATCCACCGCGCGGAAAAGCGCCTCGGCCTCCTGGTGCAGCTTTTCGGTGCTGTTGATCTTTTCCACATCGGTGGGGTTGTCCATGAAGGCAAACTCCGAAATGACTGCGGTGACATCCACACCGGCCGCCGCCCGGAGCAGACCGTAATAGTCTCCGGTTTTGGTGCTGTTGTAGCGGTAGATAATGGGCCGGACTTTCTGGCCCATCTTGGCATATTCCTTATTGATCAGCTCGGCCAGCTCGGTAGACGGGCCACCGTTTTTATCGGCCACCTGGGCCAGTACTTCGGCGCCAGTGGCGCTATGGGCTTCGGTGGCATTGTGGTGAACGCTGATAACCAGATCAGGCTTGACTTTCCGGATCATGTTCATCCGGTTGGTGAGGGACAATGTCTCCCCTTCGCCCCGGGTAAAGATCACCTGATAACCGGCCTGACGAAGAAGCGTGCCCAGATGCTCGGCCACTGTATAGTTGATCTCGCTTTCCACAAGACCCATTTCTTTGTTCACGGTGCCACTCTCCGAGCCGCCGTGGCCCGGGTCCACCATCACCACGATATCGCTCCGATCCACCGTTGTGTCAGGCGGGGGTACCGGTGTGGTGTTCAGAGGTGCGCACTCAATGAGCACCCGGCGCTGGGCATCGTCATACTGCACACTGAAATCCAGGGCATCTCCCAGATCCCGCAGTTTAAAATATGTATAGCCATCAATATTATAGGCCGTCATCTGCGCCCGGACCCCGTCGATGTAAACCGCGGCCTGACTGCTCACGGCCTGCTTGATGGTATTGCTGCCCTGCGGGGGGCTCAGCTCGGTACCCAGAGAAGTATATCTCTGGCCTGTGCTGATGTAGATGGAATTGGTATCGTTGTTGTATTGGATCTCAAAGGACTTGTCCCCGCCGCCGAGGGCCTGGGCCACATCCCGCAATTTGAAATAGTTATTGTCGTTGATGTTATAGGCTTCCACACCAATGGCTTCGTCATAAACCAACACCGGCATGTTGTTCAGCTGCGCTTTCTGTGCCGCGGCCAGCCCCACACACCCCAGCAGGGTGAAAAGCAAAGCAGCCAACAGAAAACCGCCCAAGATTCTTCCTCTTTTTCCCATTGTCTCCTCCAAAAAAATCAGGCATGGCTTCCCATACCAGGCGCGAAGATTATGTCTGCGGTCTCATTCCCCGCCGCAGCATTTTATCAATCAGCGTTATTGCACCGTTACCATGACGCGCCGGCGAAATGTTATGTTGGCCATGTTTTTCCTCGGCCCCTTGGGAGCAGAAAAGATGGCCGCAAAAATCCGTACAATAATCGCTTTGCGGCCATTATAACATCTTTTACCCCCTTTCGTCTACCGCAAAACCAATTATTTTTTGAAAAAACGCCTTTTTTCCCAAGTAAAAATTGATTTTTCTTTTTTTACAAATAAAATTTTTGGTTATTTTGACAAATAATTTATAGTAGTAATTTATTGAAAAGAGGGGTATGATAAGAATAAGATATACATTATTGTATCGCTTTTTTCTCGGACCGCGGAAAGGTCTCCCTCCCTAGCTTTCCGCTATGGTCCACATTTCTCCCTGCCCGCTCCTTTGCGGGGCGGGCGCTTTTCCCAAAAAAGGTCCGGAGCCTTACGGCCCCGGACCTGAGCGTGTCGAAAAAGTGGCTTAGGCCACTTTTTCGAGTTTTTGCAAGGGGCTGTATGCACGCCTTTGGCGCACACTTGCCCCTTGAGAAGTGCAAAAAGCCACGCACAGGTCGCGGCTTTTTGCGGATTGATAGGGGTAGGGCGGACGACCCTTTTCGTTATATAGGTTTTTCGACAGTCTGAGGTCCGGAGCCTTACGGCCCCGGACCTTTTTATATGTATCCCGTCGGTTATGCCTTGTGCAAAGTGAACTCGGGACGCATACTCCCCACTTCTTCCTGCTTGTGGTTGCGCATTTTGGGCGTGTGGGTATCGGCAAATTCCGCCAGATCTTCCTGGGAGATGATCCCCAGCTGACGGAGCACTTCCACCACCACAGCATTGCGGGCCTGGCCATTGCCGCTGTCGATTTTCACAGCAATGCCGATGCCTTCCTTTTTATCTCCCACAATGTAATAGCCATCGGCTCCCGATTTACAGAAGAGACGATCGTATTTTTCCATAAACCGGGCGTCAATCCGGCCGGTGCCCGACATAATGAGAGGATATTTTCCCATAGCCGCCGTAATGCGGGCCGCTTCCGCTCCCATCTTTTCTCCCAGGCTCTCCGGATGAGCCATACGGGCCACACCATAGGCAAACTGACGCAAGGGCAGAGCGTGTACCGGTACACCGCAGCCATCGGTACCCATAATGATCTTCTGAGGATCATACTCACAAATCTCCCCGATCATATGAAGGATTCGCTGCTGCACCGGATGTTCCGGTTTATAATAGGTATCCAGATCCTCTCCCATCGCGGTGGCCGTGACCAGCATGCCCGAATGTTTGCCGCTGCAGTTGCAATGGATCTGGCTGGGCTGTTCTCCGGCTGCCTTCATCCGGTCGGCTTCCGGCTCGTACAAGGGATAATGGACGCCGCACTGGAGCACGCTCTCTGTCAACCCGGCCTTGCCCAAAGCACGGCGCACCGCCTGGATATGCATAGGCTCTCCGTTGTGGGAGGCGCAGAACAAAGCGATGTCCTGATCGTCCAGACCGTATTTTTCCACAGCGCCGCTTTCCAGCACGCACATGGCCTGCATGGGCTTGGCCGAGGAGCGGGCATAACAGACTCTCTCCGGATCGCCGCAGGAATAAAGCAGCTTACCGGTATAATCCACCACAGCGATATGGCCGGTGTGCATCATATCCTGCAACGGCCCACGATAGGTATTGACCAAAACTTCCACAATAATCCCTCACTTCTGTAAGAATCCCGGCACTGTTTCACCGGATAGTTGTAGTATAGCACCCCGTCTCTTTTTTGCCAAGGCTTCACCCCAGAAAACGGCGAAGGAGCTTTTCTTTTTTCGGTGTGTAGGGGTGATAGCGCAGTGGGTTTTCCGCCTTTCCCCGGGACAACACACTGCGATAATGGGTAAAGGTGTCAAAACTCTTCTGACCATGGTATGCACCCATGCCGCTTTCCCCCACTCCCCCAAAGGGCAGATGGCTGCTGGCCAGGTGGACCAGGGTGTCATTGATGCAGCCGCCGCCGAATTGCAGCCGGTCCATCACCTGTCGTGCCGTCTTCCGGCTGCGGGTGAACAAATAGAGAGCCAACGGATGGGGACGCTCTGCCACAAAATCCAAGGCCTGGGAAAAAGTATCGTATTCCACCACCGGCAGAATGGGCCCGAAGATTTCCTCCTGCATCACCGGCGACTGCTCTGTCACTCCTGTAAGGATGGTCGGCTCAATGCGCAGCGTCCGCTCATCTCCCCGCCCTCCGGTCTCTATCCGGGCCCTTTCCAGCAGTCCCATCAACCGGCGATAGTGCTTTCCATTGACAATGCGGGGGTATTCTGGATTGTTCAGCGGTGTGGGCCCCAGCTGCATCAGCAGCTGCTTTTTCATTTCTTCCACCAGCGCCGGAACCTTTCCTTTCGGTGCCAGCACATAATCAGGAGCCACACAGGTCTGGCCGCAGTTGACCAATTTGCCGAAAACGATCCGCCGGGCCGTCAAAGAAGGATCGGCGTCCTCCGCCACGATACAGGGGCTTTTGCCTCCCAGTTCCAATGTCACCGGCGTCAGATGCCGGACGGCCTTCTCCAGCACCAATTTTCCCACTTGGGTGCTGCCAGTAAAAAAGATGTAGTCAAAACGCTGTTCCAGCAGCGCCTGGTTTTCCGCCCGGCCTCCGGTGACTACCTGCACATGGCCTTTATCAAAGACTTCTGACACCATGGCCGCCAGTGTTTCCGCTGTTTTGGGCGCATAGGCCGATGGCTTGAGCACCACGCAATTCCCTGCCGCCACCGCTCCCACCAGCGGCCCTAAGCTGAGCAGCACCGGATAATTCCAGGGCGCCATCACCAGCACCACACCATAAGGATGAGGCCAGCGCAAACTTTTGGCCGGTGCCTGGGTCATGGGGGTGGGAGCCCGCTTTACCGCCATATTCTGCTTTAGGTGCTTTTTCTGCCAACGAAGCTCTTCCCGCACCTGGCCCAGTTCGGTCATATAGGCCTCCATGGACGCTTTGCCCAGATCCTCCGCCAGAGCCTGTTCCAACCGGCTGCCCCATCTCTTCAGTCCCTGCTCCAGCTTCTCCAGACTTTTCCTTCGGGCCTCAAAGCTCTGGGTTCGTCCTTCCCCATAATACCGGCGCATCCCTCCCAAAATTTCTGTGTAATTCATTTCTTCCTCCTTAGTGAATTTTTCTATACTTATAGTATATCATATCACTTTCTAAACAAATAGAAAGAAATATCTTCATTTTTTGTGCCAATGCGGCAATTTCACCAAAAGCTGTCTCCCATTCTTGGCAAGTGCCACGAAGTTTTCACCTTCTCTTGATTTTACCCCATGGAGAGTCCATAATAAAACCCGAAAGCAAATTTTCTACCGATTGGAGTGTCAATGATGAGTTATCAAGTATCTGCCAACATCCAGGAAACACTGGACAAGCTGCTGGCCCTGCCCCAGGTGCAGAAAGCCCTGGAATTTGCCCAGCAGGATGCCGACCAGACCCTGGAAAATCAGATTGAACTGTGCAAAATCGAAGCTCCTACTTTCCACGAGGAAAAGAAGGCGGCCCGTTATGCTGAGATGTATAAAGAGCTGGGCCTTGAAAATGTACATATTGACCGCCACGGCAATGTGGAAGGCCTGCGCCCCGGCAAGGGCGGCGGCAAAAAAGTGCTGATGGAAGGGCATATGGACACCGTTTTCCCCATCGGTACCAATCCCCAGCCCCGCAAGGAAGGCACCCGGGTTTATGCTCCTGGCATCGTGGATGACACCCGTGGCATGGTAGTGCCTCTGTCTGTGATCCGGGCCCTGGACGCCGCCGGCATCCAGACCAAGGGTGATCTGGTGTTTGTGGGCACTGTGGAAGAAGAGGGCATCGGCTCCTTCGGCGGTATGCTCAAATGGCTGGATGACAACCAGGTGGACGCCAGCATCAGCATTGACGGCCCCAGCGCCGAAGGCATCACTTATGAAGCCACCGGTCACATGACCTGCGAGGCTACTTTCCACGGCATCGGCGGCCATGCCCACGGCGCTTTCGGCAAGGTGGCCAATCCCCTCAATGCCGCGGCCCGGGCCGTAGCCAAGATCGCCGAATTCCAGGTGCCGACAGATCCCAAGACCTCTTTCTGCGTCTCCAACTTTCATGCGGGCAACGACGCCGGCATCCATGCCATCGTCCCCGAAGCCACCATCAAATTCAATCTCCGCTCCGACTCCCAGGAAGTGCTGGAAGAGCTGTACCAGCGGATCCTGAACGCTTTGCAAGAGGCCTGCGACGAAGAGACCGCCCGTTGGGGCAAGGACACCATTACCGTGACCCACAAGCGTTATTGCAATGTGCCGGCCGGTACTCAGGATGTCCATTCTCCCATTGTGGAAGCCACCTATGCCATCAGCAGCTATCTGGGATATGAGCCCATCTTCTTCCATGGCGGCTCCACCAACTGCAACATGGCCATCGGCAAAAACATCCCTGCCGTTTGCCTGGGCATGGGCAGCCTGGATTGCGGCGCTCACACCCTGCAGGAGTTCTTTGAAACCACCGACGCTCACAAGGGCGTACAGCAAGCTCTGCTTCTGGCCCTGCTCCTGGCCGGCGTAGACGGCGCCACCGACTCTATCCTGGCCTGATCGCCACTTAAAATTTAGCCATTTTAAATCCCCTGACGAAAATTTCGTCAGGGGATTTTTTTGCGCCACTGTGATCCATTTTCAGGCAAAATCTCTTCCTGTATCTGATTGATATCTTCCATTTCTTTTTTCCTGAAAATGCATTTAAAAAAGAAATTTTCCATTTTGTAAAGTGCTTTACAACAACACAATTCTCCCTGTCGTACAATGCACTCAGAGCCTTCCCATGCGGAAATTTTGCAGCGCTGTCAGATCCCGAATATAGGCTCTTCCCTTTCTTCTGCTGAGCACTCCCGATTTTTGCATGGCGCACATTATAGCCTCCTTTTTTCTCCTTGTCAAACTCTAATTTTTTCAAATTTCATTAAAAAACTTACAAAATTGGAAAGGAGTCACTGCTATGGATTTCTTAAAAAACCTGTAACCACTAAAGTGGTTCAACCCCCTCTCTCTGCGGAAACGGTGGCGGAATGGAGGAAAGAATTTCCTGTTCTGAGCAAGGTCAATTACCTGCCCAACTGCAGCCAGGGACCTCAATCCCGCAAAAGCTGGGCAGCTATCGAATCCTACCTGGACAACTGGGCCACAGTGGGGATGGATTGGGATTTTTGGTGTGAGGAAGTGGAACTGGCCAAAGGGGAATTTGCCCGGCTGATCGGCGCCTCCCCATTTCTTCTCGCTTCCTGAGGAATTGCAGCAAGGTTTGCAGGCAATTCCTCAATGCATTCATCATCCTGCCTGATGTTTTTGTTGAAATCAACCAAAAATGCGACAGCATTTTCCTACACAAAAGTGTAAAGCAGACTACAAACTGCCAATATCTACCCATGATATACTGGCCTCACATTCAAAACCGTAATCATCCAGCTTCCACTGGAAAAAAGCAGGAATCCACTTGTCTATCGATCATCTGTTCAAAGCACCTTTCCGCCCTGTGCAAGGCGGCCTGTTTCAAAAGGTGACCAAGGCCGATGTGGGAGACGGAGCCATACAGGATCTACAAAACCGCAGAAAACCGGAAAGCACGCAGCCAGACTGTGCTCAACCTGATGGAAACCGTGGGACTTTCCCGGAATCTGGCTGGAGCCTATCCCCATGAATTGGACGGTGGCCGCCGCCAACGCATTGGTATTGCCCGGGCCCTGGCTCTGGACCCCAAGTTCATCGTATGCGATGAGCCGATATCGGCTCTGGATGTATCTGTACAGGCCCAGATCCTGAATCTGATGCAGGATCTCCAGCAAGAGCGAGCCTTGACTTATCTGTTCATTACCCACAATCTGTCGGTGGACAAGCACATTTCCACCAATATCATGGTAATGTATCTGGGTAAAGTCATGGAATTCAGCCCTGGTGAAGAGCTTTTCAAGCATCCTACCCATCCCTATACCCAGGCATTGCTTTCGGCCATTCCCGTTCCGGACATTGATGTGCAAAGACAGTGAATTCTTCTGAAAGGAGAAATTTCTTCTCCCATCGAACCCAAGCCGGGATGCCGCTTTGCTCCCCGCTGTGTCCACGCCAAAGAAATTTGCTCCCGCGAAGAACCTCCCACTGTTGAAGTTTCGCCTGGGCACATGGTGGCTTACCATCTGGCCGGGCAACTTTCCTAGGCTTTCTCTCTATTCTATCCTCATAAACGAAAAGGTCCTGGAGTTTTCTCCAGGGCCTTTTCGCCGTTTTCATTGTTTATATTCCGAAATGGATCACATAGCACCCCTTTTCCCAGGCGTCATGTAAAATGCCTTTGAGGGAACACAGCTGCTCCTGCTGGAGCAATCGATCCAGTAGATTTTTAGCAGACGAGGGAGGAATGAGGGTGATCCCGGTATAGGCCAGCCCCTGGGCGGGCCGCTGTAAGCTATGCCAAAAGCAGGGGATGCTTCCAAAATGCTCCCACAAAGCATGTACCTCATCGTCCTCCACCGCCGCTGTTTCTCCACAAAGAGAAAGGTCGTATTTTTCATACATTTCTTCCGAAGCCGGGACTTTTTTCATTACGCCAAATTCATGGAAGGCCAAATTTTACTCCCTTCATTCTGTCCAGTTTTCCAGGTGAACGCCCACCAAAGGGAAGGTTCCTGCAAAAGGCACGCGGCGAACCTCATAGACCGTTCCTTCAGCATCGACCCGCTGAAGTAAAAAGCTGCCCTGTACCTCCAGAACGCTTCGCCAGGCCTGGATTCCTCCGGACATACCGGGAGAAAGGGTCAAAGTTCCCATAGACCCTTCTCTTGCTGCAAAAACCACTTGGTCTTCGGCCACCCAGGCTAGCTGGGATTCGATCCACTCCTGCACTTGTTTGCGCAGGGTCCCGTTATCCAAAAGGCTCGTCCATTTCCCCTCAGTGATCACCGTTTCCTTTTGCCGATACAGGAGGATCTCCGGGGATGCGGTATGGTTCTCTCCTACCACTTTGCCCAAAGTGGCATAGGTTTCATCCAGCTGCCATGCATCCACTTGCAGGTCGGAAAAATAAGCATCCAAAAATGGAGCGGTCCCGGGCGATCTCTCCTCCTCCGGCTGCTTACCCGAATCGGAAAGCTGCTGCGGCGATTGCCAATAAACAACAAAACCGTCCGCCCAGGCACTTCCGCAGAGGGTCAGAATCAAAAACACCGCCATACAAAATTTTGCTTTTCTCTTCATAGTTACCCCTCTTCTCTGTTTCATCTCATGATACATCAAACCATTTTTTATGTCAAGGAGGCAAAAAATAACCTGTGAGGTCTTTCTCACAGGTTATTTTGATTGCTTTTAGATATGATCCATGGGATCGTCAGCAGGTTTTCCTTCGGGGGGAATCTCCTCCGTGTGAGAAGAGGTGTTCAGCACCTCTTCTTCTGGCTGGTGGGTATAGCGGGCGTTATAGTCCACTTCCACCACTTTTTCCGGCGCCTGAGCTTCTTCCCCGTTGAATACCTTTTCAAAGGCTTCACCGCTCATGGTCTCATGCTCCAGCAGATAAGCGGCTACCCGATCCAGGATGTCCATATGCTCCTGCAGCATTTGTTCGCAGCGGCGATAGGCCTCGTCGATGATCCGCTTCACTTCCTCGTCGATGAGGGAAGCCACTTCTTCGGAGTAGTTCTTGGAGGCGGCAAAATCCCGGCCCAGGAACACTTCGTCGTGATCGCTGCCAAAGGCGATGGGGCCCAGCTTGTCACTCATGCCGTAGCGGGTGACCATCCGGCGGGCAATGTCAGAGGCCCGCTCGATGTCATTGGAAGCACCGGTGGAAATGTCGTCCATCACCAGTTTTTCAGCAACCCGTCCACCCAGCAGAGTGACCAGTTCGTCTTCCATCTCATTTTTGGAGGAATAGTATTTATCCTCTTTGGGCAGGCTCAGGGTGAAGCCGCCAGCCCGGCCACGGGGCACAATGGAAATCTGATGCACCGGGTCCTGGGTAGGCATCAGCCGGGTGACGATAGCGTGGCCCGCCTCGTGATAGGCTGTGAGCTTCTTTTCCTTTTCGGAATAGACCCGGCTCTTCTTTTCGTTGCCCATGATGACCTTCAGGAAGGCATCATCGATTTCCCGGTTGCCGATCTTCTCCTTGGAACGACGGGCGGCCAGCAGAGCCGCTTCGTTCAACAGGTTCTCCAGATCGGCACCGGTAAAGCCGGCGGTGGTTTTAGCGATGGCGTCAAAGTCCACATCCTCTTCAAAGGGCTTTTTCCGGGAGTGAACCTGCATGATGGCCTTACGGCCTTTCACATCGGGCACACCGATATACACCTGCCGGTCAAAGCGTCCCGGACGCAACAGAGCACTGTCCAAAATGTCAGGACGGTTGGTGGCCGCCAGGATAATAACGCCTTCGTTGGCTCCGAAGCCGTCCATCTCCACCAGCAGCTGGTTGAGGGTCTGTTCTCTTTCGTCATGACCGCCGCCCAGACCGGCCCCTCTCTGGCGGCCCACAGCGTCAATCTCATCGATAAAGACGATGGAAGGCGCATGGCGCTTGGCCTGGTCAAACAGATCCCGCACACGGGAAGCGCCCACGCCCACATACAGTTCTACAAAATCCGAACCGGAAATGGAGAAGAAAGGTACACCCGCTTCTCCGGCCACCGCTTTGGCGATCAGTGTTTTACCAGTGCCCGGAGGGCCCACCAGCAAAACGCCTTTGGGAATACGGGCGCCCAACTGCAGGAATTTCTTGGGAGCCTTCAAAAACTCCACCACTTCCTGCAAGTCACTTTTTTCCTCATCGGCCCCGGCCACATCCTGGAAAGTCACCTTCTGGTCTTCGCTGTTGACCATCTTAGCCCGGGATTTGCCGAAGTTCATGGCGGATTTTCCGCCACCGTCCTGTTTATTCATCATATAATACCAGAACAAGCCGAAGAGGACGATAATGATCAGATAGGGCAAAAAGGCCGTCCACCAAGGCATGGTCATCTTTTCCGCAAAGTCCTGGGTCAGCGTTCCCGCCGCTCGCTGCTGACGGATGGTTTCACCCAGATCATAATAGAAGACCTCCAGCGAGGGGATCTGATAAGTGAACTTAGAGCCATCCCGCATGGTCATGGTCAGTTCGTTCTCATCGATGACAAAGCTGGCCACATCCTGGTTTTCAAAAGCCTGGGTCACATCGGAATAGGTCAGCTGAGCCTCCTTACGGGGCTCCATCAAAAAGCCAATGGTTCCGATGAGCACCACCAGCAGCAGCAGATACAGGCCAATGCCCTTCATTTTGCCGTTATTCAACGAATCATTCACACCTTTCGTGAGGCGGAGCTTTACGCCTGATACACCTCGGGTTTCAAGATACACAGATCGGGCAGGTTGCGGTATTTTTCCGCATAATCCAGGCCATAGCCCACCAAAAAGGCATCCGGCACCTGGAAGCCGCAATAATCGATGTCCACATGGGCCTGGCGGCGGGCCGGTTTGTCCAGAAGGGTCACCAGGCGCAAGGAGGCCGGTTCCCGTTCCTTCAGCATCACCAGCAAACGACTGAGGGTCACGCCGCTGTCCACGATGTCCTCAACTACTATAACATGCCTGTTCTGGATAATTGTGTCTAAATCTTTAATAATTTTCACCTTTCCGCTGGTCTGGGTGCCCCTTCCATAGCTGGACACCGCCATGAAATCCACCGAACAGGGAATGGTGATGGCACGGCACAGGTCGCCCATGAACACAAAAGCCCCTTTGAGCACGCTGACCAGAATGGGGTCTTTCCCCTCATATTCCCGGGAGAGGATCTCTCCCAATTCCTGCACCTTTTCGGCGATTTGCTCTTTGGTCAGCAAAACCTCCGCCACATCGTCCCGCATATTTGCCATGGTCTTTTTCCTCCTCACAACCACCGTCCAGCCGGGGTCTTTTTCTCTCTCTTTTGTTTCCACCCGCACCGGGCCGCCGCACACCAGCACCGGCCCTTTTTCATCGCACACCAGGGGAATCCCTTCCCGCAGATGCACAGGGATCTTTTCATCGATCATCCATTTTTTAATGCTTTTGTGCCCGTTTTTCAGCCGGATCGCATCCCCCGTCCTACGGGGACGCAGCTGTACCGGTTCCCAAAGTTTCTGAAAGAAATCGGCTTTTTCTTCCGGCCCGGCCTCTTTTTTCCCCCGGTGCAGGGTGACCTGAAAGCCCCCTTCTTCTACCGGTTCCCCCTCCTTCAAAAGGCGAGGAGAAAAAGTATGATGCAGCGGATTTTCTTCCTTTTTCCGGCACACCAGCTGCCCATAGACCCGCCGGGCCTCTATCCCTCCCGGCAAGCTACACGCCGCCGAAGGGCCTTTTTTGCAAAGTGCCCACATTCCCTGGCGATGCCTTTCGGAAAGGACCCCCTCTCCACCGGCCTGACGGTAGAGCATGGGAAGCACCCGAAAAGCCACAGCATCCGGCGCTTTCGCCAAAGCTCCAGCGTCTATCGTCCCAGGGGCCAGGGAGTGTTCCTTCAAAAACTGTGCCGCACAGCTTTCCAAAAACTCTTCGTCTTTCCGGGCTCGCTCCCCGGCCTGGCTGATGTGCTCTTCTGCCTGGGAATTGATGGTTTTCAGCAAGGGAAGAACACGATGGCGCAAACGATTGCGGGCATAAGCCTCTTCCTCATTGGATGGGTCACTGCAATAGGGTATGTGGTTTTCCGTCAGATATTTTTCGATCTCTTCCCGGGAGGCCGTCAAAAGCGGACGGATCAGATCACCTTCCGATGCCGGAATTCCTCCCAGGCCCCGGGCACCCGTCCCCCGGCACAAATGAAACAAAATGGTTTCCACATTGTCCATCTGATGATGACCGGTTGCAATTTTCCGGCAGCCGGTTTCTTTGGCAACCCGGCGGAGAAAGGCATAACGCAATGCCCTGGCCCCTTCCTCTGTGCCGCAGCCTTCCCGGCGGCAATATCCCAGAGTGTCTCCCTCTTCTATCCAAAGGGGGATTTTCTGTTCCCGGCAGAATGTTTCCACCAGTTGCCGCTCCCTGTGGGCATCCTCCGGACGCAGGCCGTGGATAAAATGAGCCGCTTCCACCTGAATCCCCAACCGGGGCGCCAGCCGATGCAGCAAATGGGTCAACGCCATGGAATCCCCGCCGCCGGAAAGGGCGCAGAGCACCTTGTCTCCCGGTGCCGTCATGGCCTTTTCTTGCATAAAGGCCAGCACCTGGTTCTCAAGACTCATGATGGGTATTGTCCTGGCCGGAGAAACGGGTATACTGTCCCAGCCATTGCAATTCGATGGTGCATACCTCACCGTGACGGTTCTTGGCGATGATACATTCCACCACATTTTTCTTTTCGGTGTCCGGGTTATAGTAGTCGTCCCGGTACAGGAAAATAACGATATCGGCGTCCTGTTCGATGGCTCCCGATTCCCGCAGGTCGGAAAGCATGGGCCGTTTATTGGGCCGCTGCTCCGGGCCGCGGGACAGCTGGGACAGACAGACCACCGGCACATTCAGCTCCCGGGCCATCACCTTCATGGAACGGGAAATCTCCGAGATCTGCTGCACCCGGTTTTCCGAACTTTTGGAGCCCTGCATCAACTGGAGATAGTCGATGACCACCAGTCCCAACCGGTTTCCCATGCGGCGGCACTTGGCCTTGATCTCCGACACCGTGATGGCCGAACTGTCCTCAATATAAATGTTGGTTTTGGAAAGCAGCGCAGAGGCATGGGCGATTTTGTCCCAGTCATTGTCGTCCAAGGTGCCCATGCGCAATTTCCGGCTGTCCACCAGCGCCTCGCTGGAGATCATCCGGGTAGTCAGCTGCATATCGCTCATTTCCAGCTGGAAAATGGCCACATCCTTCCCCGATTTCTGGGCCGCCGACAACACCAGATTCAAAGCGAAGCTGGTTTTGCCCATGCCCGGACGGGCGGCAATCAAAATCAGGTCGGATTTATTCAGTCCGCCCAGGGCGTTGTCCAGATCGGCAAAACCGGTAGGAATACCCGGCAATTTTCCGGGGTTGGCCGCCAGCTCATCCAGCTGGTCATACACATCCTTGATCACCGATTTGATATGCCGCAGGCCATTGATCTCCCGCCCCTGGCGGATGGCATAGATCTTCTGCTCGGCCAGTTCGGCAATGGTGCTGGCCGTCTCCTGCTCATTGCGGGTCAGATCGAAGATCTCATTGCAGATCTGCTGAAGATCCCGAAGCATCTTCTTTTCCCGGACGATCTTGGCATAATCTTCCACATTGGCAGAAGTGGGTGTCACATCGATCAGTTGCAGAAAATAGGCCCTGTCGGCTTTGTCCTTATAGCCCAGGGCCTTCATTTCCTCCAGCACTGTTACCGGGTCGATCCGCTTTCCCCCGGTGAACATGCTGCTGATGGTATCGAAGATCATCCGATTGGTTTCAATATAAAAATCATCGGGCTGGAGCAGCTCCACCACTTTGGGCACGCAAGTGGGATCAAACAAAATTGCTCCGATGACCGCCTGCTCGGCCTCCACACTGTGGGGGGTCTGCCGGGCCAGAAGCTCATCCATGGTCAAAACCCCCTACTGCATCAGTTCTGCTCTTCCACGACCACTTTCACTGTGCCCACCACTTCCGGGTAAAGCTTGACCTTCACCTGGTAGGTGCCGAAATTCTTGATGGTCTCTTCCAGCACGATCTTGTTCTTCTGGATTTCCACCTTATGCTGGCGCTGCATCTCCTCGGCGATCTCCTTGGCGGTGACGCTGCCGAACAATCTGCCACCGGCTCCCGATTTGGCCTTGATGTGCACCGGCATATTCTTCAGCTCTTCCGCCAGCTTCTGGGCGGCTTCCTTTTCCAGCTTCATCCGACGGGCAGCGGCCTCATCAGCGATCTTCTTGGCATTGAGCACATCGGCTGTGGCCGGGGCCGCCAGCTTCCGAGGCATCAAAAAGTTGCGGGCGTAGCCGTCACTGGCTTCGATGATATCGCCCTTTTTTCCCTGTCCCTTTACATCCTGCAGCAAAATCAATTTCATGGTCATTCACTCCCATCTCCGCGCGTACACAGGATGGAAGAGTCCCGCGCGGCAGGCTCTTCCCGCTCTGCTTCAAAAATCAGGCCGACGGGGCGTTGGAACTGTTTTCCCCATCCTCCTGGTCTCCAGCCAGATATTCCTCAATGGCCGCCCGAAGCCGGGCTGCCACCTCTCCCACATCGGCGTCCTGGAACTGAGCGCCCGCCATGGTCAGGCTGCCGCCCCCTCCCAGTTTCTCCAGCACCACCTGCACATTCATTTTCCCATAGGAGCGGGCCGAAATGGCCACATCGTTCTCATGCTCCCGGAAGACCACAAAGGATGCTTTGATGTCGTTGATGTTGATCAGCTCGTCGGCGGCCTGGGATGCGGTGGCCCGTTCGGTATCTTCGTCCATCACCGAAATGGAAACCCCCGGATAGGGCTGCTCGGCGTTGCTGATGATCTGGTATTTCTTGATGTAGGAATCGAAATTGTTGTTGAACAGGCGGCGGACTTCCACCGTATCGGCGCCACACTGTTTCAGATAGGCGGCGGCCTCGAAGGTACGCACGCCGGTTTTGACGGTAAAGCTCTTGGTATCCAGGAAAATACCGGACAAAAGCGCCTCGGCCTCCTCTTTTTTCAGATCCTGAGAACTGGTGAGGATGTACTGCAAAAGCTCTGTAACCAGCTCACTGGTGGAGCTGGCATAGGGCTCATGGAGGCTGATGACATAGTTTTCGATATAGCTGGCCGCCCGCCGGTGATGGTCGATGACCGCCACCCGCTGAATGGTCTGGAGCACTTCGGGATAATCCACAAAATCCGGCCGGTTGGTATCCACCACAATGAGAAGAGAATTGGAATCGGCGATGAAAATGGCATCGTCCGGCTTGATGAAGGATTCCCGGTATTCCTCCAGCCCGGCCAGTTTGTCGATCAGGTCCTTGGCAGAGGTGCGTTCGCTGTTGACGATAAAATAGGGCTTCTTGCCACACTTGCGCACGGCGGCGCAGATGCCGGCCGCAGCGCCCACCGCATCCAGATCGGAAAGCTGGTGGCCCATGATGAACACATAGGAAGAATCCCTGATGTACTGGCGCAGGGAATTGGCCACCACACGGGACTTGACCTTGGTGCGTTTTTCCACTTCCTTGGCGTGACCACCATAGAATTCAAAAGCATATTTGCTCTTGATGACCACCTGGTCGCCGCCACGGGCCAAAGCGGTATCCGCTGCCAGACGGGCATATTGATACAGCTCGTTCAGATCGGTATCGCCCTTGCCGATGCCCATGGAGATGGTGGCGCTGATACCGGTGCTGCTTTTGATTTCCCGGACTTTGTCCAGCAGATCAAACTTCCGCTCCACAAACTCCAGCAGATCTTTCTGTTCAAACAAAAACAGGTATTTGTCCCGGTCCAGCCGCCGCACCACGCCATGTACCGGCTCGGTCCAGTTACTGATCTCCTCATCCACCTGGGCGGTGAGTTTGGATTTTTCGCTTTCCGAAACCCCTTTGATCAGCTCTTCATAGCTGTCCAGCACCAAAATGGAAAGCACCGGACGGGTGCGCTCGTATTTGGTGCGCAGTTCGCTGTAATCGGTCACATCCACCCAGTACATAGTAACCAGCAGCGCGCTGGAAGCGTCTTTTCCCGAGCGGACGATGTTGCCATACACATCGAATTTCCGGCCATTCACCGCCACCTCATAGGGACACTTGCTCCGCCCCTCCATGATCCAGCGGGTATCAAAACCTTCGATCACATCGGTGATGTGCAGATTGAACATCCGCTCATGGGCGCCGGTGATCTCATAAAAGCTGTCGTTGCTCCACACCACTTCCCCGGTATCCATGCGGAGGATGGCGGTGGGCAGCGGAAAATTCATCAAGGAGTTTTTCGATGCGTCATCCACCTGGAACAAAAGCGTTTCCACTGTCCGGCGAATATCGGCCCGCCGCCGTTTGGCCCGGGCCCGGTAAACGATATAAAGCACCACCACAACGGCCAGCTCACCCAAGGCCAGCCAGATGTTGGTGAATGCCGATATGGCGCAGAACACCAGAAGCAGTGCAAAGGCCAGCCGGGTTCCCGACTCCATCATGCGGGCAATCAATTTTTCCATGGGGCACCCCCCTTTCCCTTCTTCAGAGCCTGCCGCCCCAAAGACGAAATAATTAAAAATAGTATACCAAAAAAGCCCTCATCATGCAAGGCATCTTGCCCGCAGGAAGGAGCCTTCTTCTGGAAATTCAAAAAGCGGGGAAAGGAAAAGAGACGGGAGTGATCCCGTCTCTTTTTAATACGATGGAAAAACAGCTTACTTCAGCTCGACCTTGGCGCCGGCTTCTTCCAGCTTCTTCTTCATCTCTTCGGCTTCGTCCTTGCCAACGCCTTCCTTGATGGCCTTGGGAGCGTTGTCGACCAGCTCCTTGGCTTCCTTCAGGCCCAGGCCGGTGATCTCCTTGACGATCTTGATGACGCCCATCTTGGAAGCGCCAACTTCAGCCAGAACCACATCGAACTCGCTCTTCTCGTCAGCGGCAGCACCAGCAGCAGCGCCAGCAGCAGGAGCAGCGGCAACAGCAGCGGCGGCGGAAACGCCAAACTCTTCTTCCAGAGCATGTACCAGTTCGCTCAGCTCCAGAACGGAGAGAACTTTCACTTCTTCAATCAGCTGTGCAATCTTTTCGCTTGCCATTATAGTGTACCTCCAATTAGTTTTTAATGAAAATGATTAAGCCTGTGTTTCGGCTTCGGCAGCGGGAGCAGCCTCTCCGCCTTCGCTCTTCTTGTCGGCCACGGCCTGCAGAACCCGGGCCAGGGCGGCCACAGGAGCCATCATGGTGCCCAGCACAGTGGACAGCAGGATATCCTTCGGCGGGATGGCAGCCAGGGACTCAACGGTGGCAACATCCACCACTTTGCCCTCCAGGAAGCCGGCCTTGATGTTGAAATACTTGTCGTGGCTCTTGGCAAACTCGGCCAGCAGACGGGCAGGAGCAGTGGGATCGTCCACGCTCACAGCCATGGCGGTTGTGCCATGGAGCACGCCGTCCAGCTCTTCAAAGCCGATCTGGTTGGCAGCAAAGCGCACCAGAGTGTTTTTCACGACGGTATATTCCACATTGGCTTTTCTCAGCTCACTGCGCAGCTTGGTATCTTCTTCAACAGTGATGCCTTTATAGTCCACCAGCACACCGGATGTGGCGTTCTTCATCTTTTCAGCGAGCTGGGCCACCATGGCCTGCTTCTCGCTCAGAACCTTTGCGTTCGGCACTGTTTTCACCTCCGTTTAGAATAAGTGCCCTCACATCCAAAGGACATGAGGGCACAGTAAATCCATACTATAAAATGGAACAATGCATCCTCGGCAGGCGGCACAGAGCCGTTGGGAACCGCAGTTCACCTGCTGTCTTTGGAATGAGCGCTATTATTTTATCAACAAACCAATGGTTTGTCAAGAAAGAACAGGAAAAACCTGATCAGTCGGTCAGACGAGCCTGGTTGATCTTGATGCCAGGGCCCATGGTGGCAGCCACCACGCAGGAGCGGATGTACTGGCCCTTGGCCGCGGCGGGCTTCGCCTTGACGATGGCACCCAGCAGGGCGTTGAAGTTCTCGGTCAGCTTTTCAGTGCCGAAGGAGACCTTGCCCAGGGGGCAGTGGATGATGTTGGTCTTGTCCAGGCGGTACTCGATACGGCCGGCCTTGGACTCGTTGATGGCCTTGGTCACATCCATGGTGACGGTGCCGGCCTTGGGGTTGGGCATCAGGCCTTTGGGGCCCAGCACTTTACCCAGACGGCCAACCACGCCCATCATGTCGGGAGTGGCGATGACCACATCAAAATCAAAGAAATTCTCGCCGGTGATGCGGGCCACCAGATCTTCAGCGCCCACATAATCGGCTCCGGCGTCCTCGGCCTCCTTGGCCTTATCGCCCTTGGCGAACACCAGCACACGGACTTTCTTGCCGGTGCCGTGAGGCAGCACGATGGCGCCTCTCACCTGCTGATCAGCATGACGGGAGTCAACGCCCAGCTTCACATGAACTTCCACAGTCTCGTCAAACTTGGCCTTGGCCGTCTTTATCACGGTATCCAGCGCTTCGGCGGGATCGTACAGCTTGGCGCGATCCACCAGCTTGGCGCTTTCTACATATTTCTTACCTCTGCGCACTTTTTAATCCTCCTAGTTTGTGGTATTTCGGAATCATCCTCCCACGCCGCGGATTTTCCGCGGGGGCGTCTCTTACTCTTCGATGGTGACGCCCATAGAACGCGCTGTACCGGCGATCATGCTCATGGCGCTTTCCACGCTGGAAGCATTCAGATCGGGCATTTTCAGCTCGGCGATCTTGCGCAGTTCTTCCTTCGGCAGCTTGGCCACCTTGTTCTTGTTGGGCTCGCCGCTGCCGCTCTCCAGCTTGCAAGCCTTCTTGATCAGAACGGCTGCAGGGGGAGTCTTTGTGATAAACGAGAAAGAACGGTCGGCATAAACGGTGATAACAACAGGGATCACCAGATCGCCGTCATTCTTTGTACGCTCGTTGAATTCCTTTGTAAACGCCATGATGTTGACGCCGTGCTGACCCAGGGCAGGACCTACCGGGGGAGCCGGAGTTGCCTTGCCTGCGGGGATCTGCAGTTTAATCAAACCTACTACTTTCTGTGCCACTTTCGTTGCACCTCCTTAGCAAAAATGTGGTAAAATTGGACGCTTGGGCGCCCTCCCACCCGGAAACGAATCATCATTTCCGGTATCAAAAACCAGCCAGCTGGTTTTTGGAGCTATTTTTCCATGGAAGCCACCTGGTTGAACTTCAGTTCCACCGGTGTCTCCCTTCCCAGCATGGAGACCATGACGGTTACCAGCTGATCCTGCAGCGCAATCTCCTTGACGATGCCAACGAACCCTTCCAGCGGCCCGTCGATGATCTTGACGCTGTCGCCCACCTGATAGGAAAGCCGGACTTCCCGCTTTTCCACGCCCAGGGCCGCCACCTCGTCCTCAGTGAGAGGAACGGGCTTGGAGCCAGGACCCACAAAGCTTGTGACGCCGCGGGTATTGCGGACCACATACCAGCTTTCATCGGTCATGAGCATTTTGATGAGCACATAGCCGGGGAACATCTTTCGCTCCACTTCTTTTTTGCCTGTGTCCCGGATCTCGGTCACCGTTTCCATAGGCACGCGGATATCGAAGATCAGATGGCCCAGCTTGCGGTTTTCCACTGTTTTTTGAATCGTGGCGGCCACTTTGTTTTCGTAGCCGGAGTATGTGTGAATCACATACCACTTGGCATTTTCAGACATAAGACGCTCCCACCTGCCGAATCAATGGATTTTACAGGATGCCTACCAGCAGATCGCGGATGGTGGCAAAAGCGATGTCCAGCACCCACACAAAAACACCTACCAGCAGAATGCAGAGGATGACCACCCAGGTGTTGTTGACCACCTGTTTACCAGTGGGCCAGACCACTTTTTTCCCTTCGCTCACCAGCTCGCGGAACCATTTGGCGATCCGCTTGCCAGCGCGGGAGAAAATGTTGCCCTGTTTCTGCTTTTTCTTGCCGGCGCTCTTCTGGGTGTCCAGGTTCTTGTTTTCTTCAGCCATGAAGCTGCACCTCCATCCTTTTGCGGCCTATCTGGTTTCCCGGTGTAAGGTGTGCTTCTTGCAGAAGGGGCAATACTTCTTCATTTCCAGACGATCCGGATCGTTCTTCTTGTTCTTTTTCGAATCGTAGTTTCTCTGCTTGCATTCCGTACACGCCAGTGTTACCTTAACGCGCATTTGCGGCACCTCCTCAAATAAATTGCCTCCCTTTTCGGGGTTTACGCCTGCAAGGCATAAAAAAAAGACCCCGATAGGTGTTCCTATAATACCATGCCCTGCGGAAAAGGTCAAGCTTTTTTTCTCTGTTTCTCATCTTCTCCAGATACAGCAAAAGCGCACGGGGGGAAGCCGTGCGCTTTTGCCTGAAAAGGGAAGATGTTGGTAATGATAGACCGGTGGTTTGTGTCCCGGGCTTTCATTGTTCTAGAGTACACTCTAAGGCCCTCTTTTGTCAATCCGGTTCTTTAAAATTTTATATTTATTTCAATATTTTAATTTTTTCGCTCACTTTGTTCATTGTGTTATATATGACACATTTCACCTGGAAACCCAGGTGGGTGTATGATATGATAAATGTGATTTTGATTTTTTCTCCCCTTCCCGCAGGAAGCTGGAGAGCAAGGAGGCATTGCTGCTATGATCATGGCCTTGGACCTGGGGGACACCCGCACCGGCGTGGCCTTTTCCGACGCCACCGAGCTTTTGGCCGGGCGAGCTTACAGCATCACTGAATATCACAAGGACCGGCTGCTGGAAACCCTGTGCCAGACCATCGCCCAGGAAAAGCCCCGGCTGGTTTTGGTGGGGCTGCCCACCAATATGGACGGCACCCAGGGAGAGCGGGCCCAGAGCAGCCAGGAATTCGCCCGCCGCCTGGGGGAAAAATGTCAGGTTCCGGTAAAGCTTTGGGATGAGCGGATGACTTCGGTGATGGCCAACCGCATTCTCAGCGATGCGGGAAAAAAGCGGAAAAAGCAGCGCCAGCGCGTGGATGCCGTGGCTGCTTCCCTGATTCTGCAAAGCTATCTGGACGCAGGCCCATCCCCAAAAATTTAGTTCTTCTTTTTCCCCAGCAGCTGCCACACTCCTACGGCTATCATCAGAAGACCGAACAGGCGGCGCAGCAGCTGGGGCTCGATCCATCTGGCCAAAAAAGCTCCGGCTGCACAGCCAGGTATGCCCAGACACAGGGCAATGGCCCCTCCCTTTTTTTCCACCAGCCCGTGGCGCAGATGAAAAAGGAGGGAGGGGCTTGCAGCGGCCACATAATAGAGCAGATTGATGCCCTGGGCCGTCAGCTGCTCTATCTGCCTCACCTGAAGGAGATAGAGCAGCAGCAAAGAACCGCCCCCTACCCCGGCGCCGGTCAGCGCCCCGGCGGCCAAGGCCGCCAACAGATCCAACAGCAGCATTCTTCTCCCTCCTTATCCCAGCAGACTGCGCACTCCCCCATAAAGCATCAGCAAGGCAAAAACCTTTTGCAGCAGCCTGGGGGAGATTTTATGGTAAAAAAGCCCGCATAACAGCCCTCCTCCGGCCCCTCCCAGCAAAAAGGGCAGCGCCGCCGTGATATCCAGCCCCTGTTTTCCATAAAATAAAGCCGACAGGGCACAAAGGGGCAGCAGAACGAAAATGGATGTGGCCAAAGCCCGCTCCGGAGGCAGTTTCAGCGGCCCCATGAACATGGGCGCCGCCACCATTCCCCCTCCTGTGCCCAAAAATCCACTGAGCAGCCCGGCCAGAAGCCCGGTGAGGGCATAAAGCATTTTTTCTTTTCTTTCCATGGTTCTCCCCGCTTTCTATGGGTTTATTATGGAATTGCCCGGGAGAAAATATGCAATCTGCCGAAAATCCAAAAAGAAAACTGGTAAATTTGATAAATCCGTGGTATACTACTTATAAGTACCGCTCCCTTGTTGGAGCATTTCCTTCGTCCTGCCGGAACAAAATCAGGGGCGAAGCTGTTTTTTCATCGACCGGCGCCCTTCGGCCCCGGCCTTCTTTCTTATGACTTTTTTGCGGTGCCGTACGGTATGTGTATGGCCGCATGGAACATAAAAAAATCTTTATCATTATGGAGTAGTGATCAAATGTCTGAACAACTGAAGAAAGAAACCGGTCTTTCGCAGCCTGCGGGCAGCGAAGGGCCTAAAAAGTCTGCCGCGAAAAAATCTTTTTTCCGCTCGAGAAGCGGTGAAAAGAAGAAATCTGCCGCCAAATCCGCCGAGCCCACGGGCCAGAAAAAGTCCGCGCCCAAGAAAGCTCCGGCCAAGAGCAAAACCAATCGGAATTCTTCCAAAGCGGTAATCGAAAAAGCGGCGGATGCCATCGACTCGGTGAAAAAGCCGGTAGAAAAGACCAAGAAGCCCCAGGAGTCCCGGGGCCGTAACAACAAGAACAAGCTGCGGGTCATTCCTCTGGGCGGCCTGAACGAAATCGGCAAAAACATGACCGCCTTTGAATATGGCAACGACATTGTGGTCATCGACTGCGGCATGACCTTCCCCGACGATGAAATGCTGGGTGTGGACCTGGTCATTCCCGACATCACCTACCTGAAAAAGAACGCCGACCGGGTGCGGGCCTTCCTCATCACCCATGCCCACGAGGACCACATCGGCGCCCTGCCCTATGTGCTGCGGGATGTGAACGCCCCCATTTACTGCACCACCCTCACCGCCGGCATGATCCGGCTGAAGCTTTCCGAGCATCGGAACCTGAAAAAAGTGAAGATCTACGAAAAGCCCGCCGGTTCTACTTTCAAAGCCGGCAGCTTTGAAGTGGAGTTTATCCGCATCAACCACTCGGTGCCCGATGCCGTCTCCATCGCTTTGAAAACCCCGGTGGGCACTGTCATCGACACCGGCGACTTCAAAATCGACACCACCCCCATCTCCGGGGAGATGATCGACCTGACCCGCTTCGGCGAACTGGGGAAAAAGGGCGTCCTGCTTCTGATGGCCGACTCCACCAACGCCGAACGCCCCGGCTTTGCCATGAGCGAAAGCAGCGTGGGCAAGGCCCTGGAAGCCCAGTTCAAGGGCACTGACAAACGCATCATCGTGGCCACCTTTGCCTCCAATGTCCACCGGGTGCAGCAGATCATCAACGCCGCCGTGAAGTTTGGGCGCAAAGTGGCCCTTTCCGGCCGGAGCATGGACAATATGCTGAAAGTGACCACCGAGCTGGGATATATGAACATCCCTGCAGGCACTTTGATCGACATCAGCATGACCCGAAAATACACCGACGATCAGCTGTGCATCATCACCACCGGCAGCCAGGGAGAGCCTATGAGCGCCCTGTACCGCATGGCCTATGGTTCCCACAAGCAGATCGAAGTGGGCCCCCATGACAAGATCCTCCTTTCGGCCAGCCCCATCCCCGGCAATGAAAAATCGGTCTATTCCCTCATCAATGAGCTGACCCGCCGTGGGGCCGAGGTGGTCTATGACAAACTGGCCCATCTTCATGTCTCCGGCCACGCCTGCCAGGAAGAGCTGAAGATGATCATGGCCCTGACCAAGCCTCGCTTTTTTATGCCTGTCCACGGCGAATACCGCCATCTCCAGATCAATGCCGGCCTGGCCCGTTCCACCGGCATTCCCTCCAAGAACATCTTCATCTCCCAGGTGGGCAAAGTGCTGGAACTGACCCGCGACAGCGCCCACTTCAACGGCACTGTGCCCTACGGCCGGGTGCTGGTGGACGGCAGCGGCGTGGGCGATGTGGGCCAGACGGTGCTGCGGGACCGGAAGCACCTGTCGGAAGACGGTCTGATCGTGGCCGTTGTCACCATCGACGGTGCCAGCAACCAGGTGGTGGCCGGACCGGATATTGTCTCCCGCGGCTTTGTCTATGTAAAGGACGCCGAGGAGCTGACCGAAGGAATGCGCCGGGCCGCCTCCGCTGCCCTTACCGAGTGCTCCCGCAACGGCATCCGGGATTGGAACGGCCTGAAGACCACTCTCCGGGACTGCCTGTCCGATTATGTATTCAAAAAGACCAAGCGCAGCCCCATGATCCTTCCCGTCATCATGGAGGTATAAGACTGATCCGTATCCCCGGCGGCCTGTCCGCCGGGGATTTTTCAAAGGAGATCCCAATGACATTTCGCCAGCAAATTTACGATCTAGTGCGCCAGATCCCGCCCGGCCGGGTGGCCACCTATGGACTGATTGCGTTTCTGTGCGGCTCCCCCCGTGGCGGACGGATCGTCGGGGCCGCTATGGCCCAATGTCCCTATGAAGATGTGCCTTGCCATCGGGTGGTGAACCGGCGGGGGGAAATGGCCCCGGGAAACGCCTTCGGCGCTCCAGGCCGTCAACGGCAACTTTTGGAAAAAGAGGGAATTGTTTTCCGTCCGGATGGCCGGGTGGAACTGTCGATTTTTGGCTGGGGCGGTCCGGAATAACCACCTTTCTCCCGGAGACACTAACAAAGATCCTTCAAAAGAAAGGTGGATTCAAAAATGAAAGGCTCATCGTTTGCCATGGGTATTGCGGCCGGCGCCGTGCTGGGCGCTGCCATATCCATGACGGCAGAAACCTATATGACGCCCCGGATGCGCCGGGATATGAAGAAATACACCCACAAAGGCATGAAGGCCATGGGCCATATTGCCGAAGGCATCGGCACTCTGATGCACGAGTGACCGGTAAAATAAAAAAGCGCCGCTTTCGCGGCGCTTTTCTCAAATTTTTTTGCCTTTCCCCAAGGGCCATGGTACAATACAAACAAGCAAAAAGACCATCCATTTTCTCCTCAATCAGAAAGGAGCATCATTCTATGGCAACACTTTTTTATCAGGGCCACGGCAGCTTCCGGCTGGAAACCGCCCAAGGAAAGGTGATCTATGTGGACCCCTTTGCCGGAGAAGGATACGATAAACCTGCGGATCTGATTCTGGTGACCCACGATCACTACGACCACAACTGCATCGACAAGCCGGCCCGGGCTCCGGGCTGCGCCCTCATCACCTGGAAGGAAGCTCTGGAAGGTGGGCACTACGGCCAGTTCACTCTGGGGGACATTCAGGTACAGGCCGTGCCTGCCGGAAACAAAAACCATGACCCCTCCTGCTGTGTGGGCTTTGTCATCACCCTGGACGGCGTCACTGTGTATGCCTCCGGTGACACCTCCTTGATCCCCGCCATGGAAGAGATTCTGGCCCCCATGAAGCTGGACTACGCCATCTTACCCATCGATGGTGTTTACAACATGGATGCATCCGAGGCCTCCCACTGTGCTGCCGTCATCGGCGCCCGCCACAGCATCCCGGTACATACCTGCCCCAGCGACAACGGCCTGCTTTATGATCCGGAAAACGCCGCCCGCTTCCAGTGTGACGGCCGCATCCTGGTTTCTCCCGGAGAGACCATTTCGCTGTAACAGCACAACAGCGCAAAAGCCGCCCTTTCTCAAATGCACGGTGGCCGTAAAACAGTAAAATTCAAAATGTCATGAGAACTGGGTGTTCTTGGGAAGCGGCGTGACTTCAGTCACGCCGTTTTTCCGTTCATGAGCACATCCAGAGGGATGAAGCCGATGCCGTCATACTTGATGTGGATGGTCTGGCGTCGCTTGCCGCTGGACTTGTCCGGGGCCTCCACATAGATGCCCTGAATCAACTCCCGCAGGGCGTAGGGCGTCAGCTTCTCGATGCCCACATACTTGTCGGCCTTCTGGATGAAAAGCTCGATGTTCTCATGCTGTCGTTCCTGTACTTCAATTTCCTGTTGCAAGGTCTGCGTTTCCGCTTCCAGCCGCTTCTGCTCCGCCTCGTAGCTCTGGCTCATCATGTCGAACCGCTCGTCGCTGAGCCGTCCTGCGGCGTTGTCCTCATAGATCTTGATGAACAACCGCTTCAGCTCTGCGATCCGCTTCTGATTGCGCTCCAGCTTCTTGCGATGGATCTGAATCTTTTCGCTGCTCTCCAGCCGCATTTGCTGGCCCATGACGGACACGAAATAGTCCCTATGGTGCAGGATATATTCGGTCACCCTCTGGATGTGGTGCAGCACCAGACGCTCCAGAACGGACTCCCGAATGTAGTGGGTGTTGCACTTCTCCTTGTCCTTCCAGTGGAGGGAACAATCGAAGAACGCCTGCTGCGGCTTATAGTTGTTGGTTGAACCATAGTTCATTTTGGAGCCACAGTCGGCGCAGAACACCAGGCCGGAAAACATACTGGTTCTTCCGCTGCGGGTCATGCGGTGGCGCTGCTGTCGGATCTCCTGAACCTTTTCAAACACATCATCCTCAATGATGCGCTCATGGGTGTCCGGGAACACAGCCTGATTTTCCAGCGGATTCTCCCGCTGCTTCTTGTCCCAGATGGAATTGGTAAAGGTCTTGAAGTTCACCGTGCAGCCGGTGTACTCCCGGCGTTCCAGGATGTTGACCACAGAGCTGTCAGACCATTTACAGGGATTTTCCGGCAGAGGGTGGGGCGTTCCAAGGCCCTGCTGCTTCTTGTAAGCGGTAGGCGTCAGCACCTGATCCGCTCGCAGCTGATTAGCGATTTGGGACGGGCCACGGCCCTCCATGCACATGGTAAAGATCCTCTTGACCACCAGTGCGGCCTCCGGGTCGATGAGCCAGTGGTGAGGGTCGTTAGGGTCCTTCACATAGCCATAAGGCACATTGACCGTCAACGGGATTCCTTTCTCGCCCTTGGACTTCTGAACAGCACGGATCTTGCGGCTGGTGTCACGGGCGTAAAACTCGTTGAACCAGTTCTTGATCCCGGCGAAATCGTTGTTCACGCTGTTGGGATCGGCGCTGTCGAAGTTGTCGTTGATGGCGATGAAGCGGGTGCCGTACTTGGGGAAAGTCAGCGTGGTGTAGAGGCCCGTCATAGCGGAGTTTCTGCCCAGGCGGGACAGGTCCTTAACGATGCAGTTGGCCACCTTGCCAGCCTCGATCTGGGCCAGCATTTCCTGAAAACCGGGCCGGTCAAAGTTGGTGCCGGAATAGCCGTCGTCCACAAAGAACACCGGATTCGTCATGTGGTGCTCTCGGGAATACGAAAGCAGGATACTTTTTTGATTTTCAATGGAGAGAGACTCGCCGGCCCTTTCATCCTCCTGAGAAAGTCTGCAATAGAGTGCGGTAATCTTTTCGGTTGCTCCGAACATTTCTGTTTCCTCCTTTGGTGGAGCAACTGTCAGTACAGGGTTGGTTGTCATCATGTTAACATAACTTTTCTCGTTTGTCATGCGTCCTCCCCCATCTCAGTAGAAAAATTTTGTGCTGTGATCCGCTCCAGCTTCCGCAGCATATTCTGAGAGCCTTCAAAGCGGCCGGTGACGGTATAAACGGTCCCGGAGATTTCTTCCGTCAAGGAGATAGACGGAATCTGATAAGCGGAAATATTCCAGCAGTGCAGGTTTCCGTTTTCGTCCCGGTACACGGAACTGCGCTTTGGGGTTTCGGATGTACGCTGGATTTTGAGATAAGGATCAAAGGGGATCTCATTCTGTTCTGGATCTTCCTCAAACAATCCTCTCAGCCATTCCAAAGCATCCTCGGCCTCTGCAAAAGCAACCTCATGGTCGGTATTTTCATCGACATCGAATACCTCACTTAATGCCCAATCAAAAAAACTATCCCACTCGTCTTCATCTTCCGTTAATGGAAGGTGCAGCATCAAATCGAAAAATTCACAAGCCAATTTCCACTCACGGTCGCTGAAGCCTTTGTGCGCTTCCGGGCCAAAATCAATTCCGTATTTTCCAAACATATTTTTCCTCCTTGTCTGTTCCATTGTGTGGAATTGAAAGAAGGCAGCAAAAAAGGCTGCCACAAAACGCACCTGTCCTGCGAACGCAGCAGATGTGTTATGTAACAGCCTTACTCTTAAATGGTAAAAGCAAATACTCTGATTCAAAATCAGAGTCAAGTGGGGCTTGCCCACAATATGTCAGAAAAATAAACTATTCAATTTTAAGTTCATTCTACACGATGCGGCAAGATTTGGCAAGTATTTGCCTCTGGTGTTAAAGGAAAATTTTCAATTTGCCACATAGGGCAGATACAGAAAATGAAGGATTTGTTTTCAGAGAAACCATCGGAACGATGGCACAGCCGCTGCCGCAAGGCAGCGTTCGAAGGGTTCGGGGCGTTTCCCCAACAAGCGATTTACAAAAATTGTGCGGAGCAGAATTTTCGCAAGCGGGTAAACAGGGCCCTGTTTACACTGCTTGCGAAGCTGTAAATCAGAAAAGTGGTACCACTTTGCACTGCTTGCCAAGTTGTGAAGGGCCTCATCCGGAGCCGCCCGTTCAAAATCCGGTCATGCTTTGACTTCGGTCCAATTCGGTCTGAAGTTGAAACCAGCTGCTGAGAAATTTCCATGAGCAAAATCAGAGGGCCTCCGGTTTCCCAGAAGCCATCTGCTGATGTGTTGCTTAACTATGTACGGATCAGACGCCGAAAAAGCACCTGTCACAAAGTGGCAAGCAGTGGAAACCTGTACAGGTTCCCTCATTTTTGCAGATCCGCCCGTTGGCCGTATCCGCAAAAATCGCTTGCTGGAGGAAGCATCCCCAGTCCCCTTTGAAACCATCTTCGATGGTGGCTGCGCACAATTTAAAAGATTCTCAAGCCGCTTCTTTGTATCGAGTGTACACATACTCATAAATCTTTTGCCGATATCCCGAAATGCTCAATTCGTCATAACATTCAGGAAGCTCTTCCCACAAGGTATCTCGAATCAAATTATCGACAGTGGCTCTGGTCTCCTGCTTATCCGTCCAGTGATCCAATTCAGCGATTTTGGATTTGACTTTTGCCAATACATCCACCGCTACTTTCTTGATTGCCTGGATGTCCTTCCGGGACAGATTATCAGAAAAGAGCAAATCATACACAGACAGTTCTTCATCGCTGGAGAAGCCTTCACGAACATATCTTTGCTGCTCTTCGTCCATACTGTTGGCCAGGTCCATGAGCTCCATAAAGGTCTTTTCGATGGTTGCTCGATCCTGCTCACCATTGTATTCTGCGATGATCTGCTGATACCTTTGCAGATAATCGATACGCTGAGGGTTCGTAATCAGCATCTGATTCAACCGATCCTGAATGAGCTGTTGAAGATCCCGCATAACCAGATTTTGCTTTTTATGCTTGGAGAATTCTTTTACAAGCAACCCAAAATCAATATCGCTGATATCAAAGCGCTTTGAAGCAATCATTCCCTCTTGCTGCGGCTGCACTTCCACATAGTCGTTCACAATATGGTTGATCTCCACCATCAGGTCTGTGTTGTCCGAGTGTTTTCGCCTTTTTTGCAATGCAGCATAAATTGCAAGGATAGCATCCTCGTATGCTCTTGTTTCGGTGGGGATATCATTTCGATCCGCATATTTCATCAGGCGGGCCAGCTCGCTGGCGTAGGTCTGATATTCTTTTTTGATTTCCATAGATGCACACATGGCATTGGTTGCATCTTCAATCAGCGATAACTGCTCAAAGGTTCCCCGTTGCGCATGGACCAGCGCTGCAAGATCAAACCCGTAAGAATCAAGGAACGATGTTGTAAGCTCGATAATTTCGTGAATCCGTGCGATCAGCTCTACCTTATCAATCGTGGGGTCTGTGCTGCCTTGTCCACCCACATTGGCTGTATAGTCGGCCAGTGCTTTTCGTAGCGCCTTGACAATTCCAATGTAGTCTACGATCAGTCCGTTGCTTTTTCCTTCTGCCACACGATTGGCCCGTGCAATGGTCTGCATCAGGGTATGCGCTTTAAGGGGCTTGTCCAGATAGAGGCAGGAAAGGCATTTGACGTCAAAACCGGTCAGCCACATGGCACAGACAAACACTACCCGGAACGGGTTATTCTTGTCTTTGAACTCCTTATCCAACTCTCGTTTTTCCATCTTTGCACGATGGGGAAGAATGTCCAATCCCCACTTTTTGAAGGTTTGGATTTCGTTTTGTTCCTGGCTGATCACCACAGCCATTTCGGTTTCCTGCATCCATTTCAGCTTACGGGTCAGCTCCTGGACTTCCTGCTGAGAAGCATGTCGGATGGTATCTTCCAGGTTGGCGATCTCCTGAGCCCAGTACTTTTGCACCAGATTGTACATCCGGACACAGGTGACCTTATTCAGGCAGACAAACATGGCCTTGCCGCTGGTCCAGAGGTCTGAATAGTGCCCCACAAAATCCTTTGCGATGGAGTCAAGGCGTGGTTCAGTCGTCAGCAGATGGATTTCCTTGGCGAATTCCCGTTCCAGCTTTTCCTGTTGAGACACATCCAGATCTGCATTTTCAATGGCGTCCAGAATACGGCTGTTGATTTCTGGGTTTTCAATGTTCAGAATTTTTTCACCACGGTTTTCGTAGTACAGGGGAACCGTTGCGCCGTCATCTACGGCTCGCTTGAAGTCGTAGATGGAAATATAGCCGCCGAAGGTGCGTTCCGTGATGTTGTCGCTGGACAGCAGCGGCGTGCCGGTAAAGCCCAGTCGGGAGGCCGTGGGCAGCAGGGTACACATGTTGTCAGCAAAGGTACCGTACTGGCTGCGGTGAGCCTCGTCCGACATGATGATAATATCGTGGTCGGGATAAATAGGCGGCTCATCCGGTTGATTGAATTTCTGAATCAGGGTAAAGATGAAGCTGGGATTTCCTCGGAGTTTTGCCGCCAGATCAGAGCCGCTGGAGGCGATGAACTGGGATGCTTTGGATGCACCCAACAGTCCGCAGTTTTCGAAGGTGTCACTGATTTGCTTGTTCAGCTCGTCTCGATCCGTCAGAATCACGATGGTAGGAGAACCGGCGAACTTTCGGCGGATCTTCTGGGACAGGAACACCATGGAATAGCTTTTTCCGCTGCCCTGTGTATGCCAGAACACGCCCAACTTGCCGTCTCGCAGTTCTCTGGTTTCATAGGCTTCCACGGCCTCGTTTACACCCAGGTACTGGTGGTTTCGGGCAAGAATTTTCACGGTATGCCCATCTGAGTGATCGAACAGGATGAAATTCTCCAGCAGATCCAGAAAGTTTTCCTTTTTGCAGATGCCCCGAAGCATGGTTTCCAAGGCCACATTGCCCTCGTCGTGCTCAGACAGGCGTTTCCACTCATGGAAGAACTCGTATTTGCTGCCCAGTGTACCAACCTTGGCCTCCACGCCGTTACTGAGCATCAGGAAAGCGTTGTAGTAGAACAGGTGTGGGATGGTGTCCAGATAGTCGGTGTAGTTGTCGTCGTAGGCGTTCTGCACATCTACGGTATTCTTTTTCAGCTCCACAAACAGAAGCGGAATGCCGTTGAGGAAGCCCACAATATCCGTTCTGCGGCGGTAGTAGTCGCCGTGGATTTTTAATTCCTTGATGGCAAGAAAGTAGTTTCTGGACTGGTCGTCTGGGTGCTGGAAATCTACCACCATAGCCCGCTTGATTTCGGAGCGGCCTCCAGGCTTTTTGACTGTAACAGGGATACCGTCCCGGATGTAGGCATACTTCTCCTCGTTGATTTGCATAAGGGAAGCGGTAGACAGGCGGCTTTCCATTTTCTTCTGGGCCTCGTCTATCTGCATAGGCGTGATCCAGGGATTCAGTGTTTTCAGTGCCTGCCGGAAATAGCGGATTAGGAGGATTTCCTTATAGCTTTTGCGGCCGAAAGTACCGTTTTCACCCAGAACCTCGGTGTTATAGGCGAACTTGACTTCCCAGCCCAGTTCAGTTTCCAGCAGATGCCCTGCGGCCTCCTGCACTAAGATGTTTTCTGAGTAGTCGTAGTTCACAATTACACCTCCACTCCTGCTAAAAGCTTCAATTTTATAATTCTTTCATTTATATTTCTTGCTGAATTTGAATTTTTTAGAAGCAATTTGTTGTGTCTATCTGATCTTTCAATTAGGTTGTATACTTTCTTGAAATTCTCTGCTTGTATTTCAGAGATTGTTGTTCTGTACCGTACAATTTCTTGCAATGAATTCTCGTCTAAAAACAAAAATAGCTTTCCAAGAAGTCCGACAAGCATATCCGAAACTTGAATATATCTATTTTCATGGGATTTAATAAAATGATAGTTGGTAATTTCTTCTCCGTTCTCGATTAATTGAATATTCTCCAATCGTTTTTGAACTGTGAGTTCTTCATCAAAGAAGTGGATTGAATGGCTGAAAATTTCACATCTTTCCAAATAAAATAAATAATATTCTTCAATCAGCTGAAAAGAAGTGTTATCTTGAACAAAAACGAGTTTATCTATTTTTCCGGCTTGCTTAAGCATTTGCTGTAATGTTTCCAAGAAAAAACCAGGATACAATTCTTCCTCGTTATTATACTGGGAAATCAGCTCGCAGAGTTCTTTACAGAACAAGGAGCAGTTTGTAACATTGGGATATGTATGCCTATACAGCAGATCTAAAATTTCCTCCCGATGTTGAACTGTCAAATCATATAATGCGCTTTTTAACTCCATTATGAATTCCATATCACTAAATAAATATGGGTACAATTCAAATAGAGAGTCCACAATATCAACTAACGAATAGTACAAATTATTGAGGGTGCTATAATGCACATACAAACCGCTATTTTCCAACCAAGACAAAAAATCAGATGCTCGCTGAGAATTCATAAAGGACGAAAAATCTGTGCTTTTATTATACAAATGCTTGAACTTAAGTTCCTTCTGCCCCTCCATAAAATGCATTAAGCGATATAGTGATTCAAAGTCAACATTATGTTCTGTTCCCTGATATGCTACTCCACCAAGCAGGAAATTATGGGTTAATCCTTCAATGGAATTAACATCTGCATCTTTTAAATAGAATTTACGGCAATTTCCCGTTTCATCGTAGAAAAATGTATAACAATCATTACCAATAGGGATACCAGAGAGAGCTTGAACCATATCTTTTTGTAAGTTTACATCTATTGTAGTCAATATTGCACCTCCATTCTGAATAACTTTTCTTAGTAGCGTGTTTATTGGTATTCCGGCTTCAGGAAGGACACATTTGCTTTTTTCATACCTTTCCAGTCGTCGGTGACAAGGCCGACCGAAAGGCTTTCGTAAGCGAACAGCCAAAACTCATCAAAAACTCCGTTTGCCTTAAGCTGTTTAGCGTAGTTTTTCAAAGTCTTCTGATCTGCTGATTGTTTTCTTTTCCTACAATAAATAAGTGCCATCAAATCGAAAATGCAATCTTCTTTGGAGATTACGGTGTTAACATCAAAAGAAGATATCTCAAAGTCATATTTTGTGGCATAATACAATGCAAAAGAGCACGCTTCAAAATAATTCTTTGCAAAATAGTGCTCATAAATCAGGTTTAAGTATTTTTCAATTTCAGCTGGATCGGTTGAGCACGGAGTGAATACACATTCATCAAGCAACGGCACAATATACGGATAGATCAGTGCTAAGGAAACAGACATTTTTGTGAAGTATTGCTGTGCATTTTGTGTCAACTTCTGCCCTTTCAATACTTTCATGCCATATAACAATATCGAAGCATTGTCTTTATTTTCGGACATCAAATCCACGCAAAAATCGATGAATACTTGAACTTCATGATAGTCTACATAGTCATGAAATTTTCCAAAAGGCAAAATTTGTTTCTGAAGTTTTCTTACCCATTGCTCTGTCATGGCTGCGGGAAGCGCCTCAATTTTGGTTTTTTTATGATTTAGAGAGAGCCCATACTCTTTAAGACAAGCATTGAGATCAACCAGAAATTGATCGGCATCATCATGCGTCTTTACAAAGCAGCAGAAGTCGTCGATATGTCTGGTGTAGTCCCACTTCTTGCAAAGTGTTTCATCAATTTTACAGAGAATAATTTCTGACAAAAGATTGGACGTATGTGGGCCAATTAAAAGGCTGTGCGTTTCACCATTTTTAGAGTTCTGCGCAAAATGATCAATTTGATTATACCACTGGTTCGTTTTAGTTGCATTTTGCTTGGCAATGGGTTTTCCAACAAGGGCCCAGGGGATGGCATGGGTATAAATACTTGGGAAACATTTTGAAATATCCGCCGACACCATGTACTGCTTACCCATCAGAAGATCCGGCTCTGGTGTCCCGTCATCCCTCCAATTACTATAGTTCATCTGAAACAATGCATCGGTGTCGTTTGCTTTTCTGATATGAATGCGGCTGACGATATGCTTTTGATTTGCCGTAGTTGTTTGGAAATATTGCTGCAAATTAAGCCATTCATCTTTCAGACATTTGCACAAACGTTCATGTCCCATTGGCGTAGGAATTCCAAGTGGCCGAGGAATATTGATATTACGCATACTATCATAGCGTACATAGTCGTGCCACTTATCCGCAAAAACAGGATGAGAGGGATCTTTGCAATATGCAAGGAAAGAAGCACCATCGAAAACTGGAGGCAGCTTTTCCGCAAACATTCCGTACTGAATCATCCGGTCATAGAGCTCATCAGCGGAAATATCTTTCATAAACTCATCATATGTTTTAGGCACCGTATTGCCTCCTCTGTGCACAGTACATCTGCATTATTGAGTGCAGGAATCTGTTATTGAATTGCATTTAGGATTTTAAGTTTCAGTTCTTCATCGTTTTCATAAGTACCATCCATGATCGCCGTCATGATTTCATGTAGAAGATCCTTGTTGATTTTTCCGGCAGCTACATGATAGCTGATGTTTTCAGTAATGGCGAAAAAGTTTTTCGCAACACTCATGTACCCGTTGAATAAAAGAAATTGTGCGGACAAAGTAATAGCAAGTCGCTTATTTCCGTCAGCAAAGCAATGGAATTCACAGGTGCAAAAAAACAAATGGGTCAGCTTGTCAATGAATGTTGGATAATAATCATCATTCTGAATATGCGCCAGTACACTTTCCAGCTTTCCGGTATCCAGTGGCTCTGTGGTTCCACCTCCGCTATATTGTATTGTCTTTGCGTGAATGGCTTTGGCCTGATCCAGGGTCAGGTAAATAATACCGTCCATTTAATCACGCTCCTTTAACCGACGAAGTACCTCCTGATTTTCCTGCATGAGCCGTTCCAGTTCATCACCGGCTGCACCAAGAAACTTTTGATATTCATCAGCATCCAGCGGCTGAATATACTCTGACAGCTGATAGTGAAATGCATCCCGCAGTGCCATATCACGGCTAGCCATTTTGATTCGGCCACGCTGAATCAGAGGTTTCCAAAGTGTCATTTGCTCAAATTCATGGAATAAGCCCTCTGTTTCCCGAACAGACAAAACCCTTCCGATTTGTTCTGATTTCCTCTTGATTTCTTCTGCCAGACCACTTTCATAGGCGGCAATGATATCCAGAATCTCCGTATAAAAAGTATCTCTGACCTTATCGTTGGCCTTTAGATCAAGAATTTTTTTATATTCCCTTGCTTTTTCCCGAAAAATACTGACATAAATCATGTCTGTAAAATGGGCGTATTTGTAGCGATTATCTTCTACATAATTTTTAAGAGCGTCCGTAAATTGGCGGCGATAATTATCTTCCTGCAGGGAGGCATGGACATAGTCTTTATCCCGCTGGTTAATGTATTTGGTGCCTCCGCCGGTTTTGCGATTGATCAGATCAATCACAACATCCAGAATGACCTGGCGGATCGCACGGGCTTTTTCACTTTCAGAAAGAAGCATTGCGATATCTAAGAATGCTCTGAAATCAAAGACTCCCAGCACGGTCGTTTTGGTACCGACATAAATGTCGGTACCAAAATGCTCGTCATAGCATCTTAAAAAGGCTTTCAACTCCCGACCTCTCAGCAGTTCATAGCCATTCTGTTTCAGTTCTTCTGCATTGGCGCTGATATAGCGTTCGATTGTACGAATGTCCACTTCAAAAAAAGAAGCCACCATTTCTTTCGTCATTAAAAGTCGGTCTTCAAAAAATACGGCCTCTACTACAGAGGTTTCCTGAATTTCCTGAATCGCCAGTTCATTATTCAAAATGTTTTGACGATCCAATCTTGATTGTGTCAAATCTTTTGCCATCTTTACACCTCCAATTCGCCGCTCATCAGCTTGGGCAGCAAGCGGTCACGGGCTTCTTGCGCCATTGCGCATTGTTTATTCAGCACGAAAATTTTACTGAAAATAGGTTGGGCTACTTCTCCAAAACGGTCAATCAAATAGCTAGCAGGACACAAGTAATCCAGTCCTTTCAACTTATCTGCTTTGACCCGTTGTCTACCATCACTTCCACTCATACTGTTGATGGCGTAATTTCTAAATTCATCGGAACGGGCTATCAGATATACCATATAAGGATTGATTTTCTTGCTTCTCATTACGATATATTCTGTTGAGCCAACTGCCCCCTCTTCCGACTCTATTCCAGACACAAAGGCCGTTTTTCCGTTTTCCAAGCAGGGAGTGATTCTGGCCAAAAGGGTATCTCCATTTTGAAATTTGGAGCCGGAGTTAGAATATGTCTCGGTGAACTCAGCTCGATTCAAAATCATGGAAGTTGTGCTGAGTGCGGACATTGGCACGGATTCTTTTAAGCGATCTTTATCCAGCTTGATTTTGGGATCAAACTCGATCACATCTTCCAGAGTACACAAACTCCACCCCTCTGGAACCCCATCAACAATAGTGGTGTTCTCCCAACTGGGGAAATGCAGGTCTACAAACCACTCTTTATAGAGCCGCTGGGCGGCTTCTTCCAGCAGCTTGATCTGCTTCTGGTTGTTTTCAATCAAGTCATCATAGGCAGAAAGAATGTTGGCAATATGGCATTGCTCTTCCAGAGATGGGATATCTATTTCAAGTTCTCGAATTGTCGGAAGGTTGACATGGGCAACTGTTGCTCCATTAGCTGTTCCAAGCAATCCATATTGCTGTTGAGGTGCTAATAAAAAATAGGTTAAAAAATCGGGACATACAAGCTGGGGATTTGGCCTAATCAGCACTGTCCGTTGTCCCAAGCAAAACTTATTGCCATTTTTAATAATTGCCGCATTTCCAGCTGGTGCTTCACGAGCAAAGATTAAATCATTATCTTGTGGAGTAGCCCGCAAATTCCGCTTTTTATATATGTCTTCGGACACTCTGTGGACACCATCTAAATCAAATCGTCCTTTTCCTATATTCGGTGTTCTTATTAGCGGATATCCCTGTCCTTCATCCTGAGCTGTTGTATGAGGACAATCCACAATAAATTCACAGACATCTTTTAGTTTTGCAATCATAACCCCATCTCCTCCATATTCTTGGAGATGGTTTCCATCAGCTGGTTGGATTCTGCCTGCAAAGAAAGCAGCTCCTTGTGGATTTCTTTCATATGCTCTGCAAAGTCCACACCATCATCCTCCTGCGGTGCAACACCTACATAAGCACCAGGGGTCAGGGAATAACCCTTGTCCTCAATTTCCCGCCGGGATGTGATCTTACACAGACCGGGAATGTCCTGGTACTCGCCCTCGCCGAACTTTTCATATAGCCACTTGGCCTCATGCAGCACCGTCAGCAGTTCATCCACCTCGGCGGTGGCGGCCTCCACGGCGGCGTTCAGCTGCTTCTTGACCGCAGGCAGGCCCTCCAGTGCAAAGCCGTGCTTCTGCTTGAACTGCTGTTGCAGCACCTTGTAGTTGCTCTTGCTCATGGACGTATAGTAGGCGATCACAGACTGGACGGTTTCAGAAACGGTAGATTTCAGCCCGGTCAGCTGCTGCTCCAGCTGGTTCAGCTTTTCCATGGGCGTTTCCGTCTCTGCCTTCACCGCCTGTGCGGCCTTCCGGATGGTCTCCGTGTGCTCGCCAGATAGCTTCTGTAAGAAGTAATGCTCGATCCTGCGGACGTCGTACAGCCCTTCCGTGATGGCAGAGTGATATTCACCCAGCAGGGTTTGATAGGCCTCCTGCTCGCCCCGATACAGCCAAACAATGGCGTTCATGTTTCGGAGCTGCCACTCGCTCCACTCGTTCAGGGTACGGTCCACCACGGTGTAGTAATTCCGGGCATCAATGAACAGCACCTTGTCCTGCAAGGACTTCGCTTTGCCCTTGTCAAAGAACCAGAGGGTGCAGGGCAGGCTCTTGGTGTAGAAGAAGTTATTGCCCACACTGATCATCACATCCACATGACCGGTCTGAACCAACTTTTCCCGAATGTCTTTGTCTTTGCCCTGACTGTCGGTGGCAGAAGAGGCCATAACGAAACCGGCACGGCCATTCTCGTTCAGGTAATCGTAAAAATAAGAAATCCACAGGTAGTTGGCATTGCCAAACTCCTTAGCCTTGTTGATGGCAGGCAGGCCAAAGGGCAGACGGCCCGCACTCTGGGCAGATTCTGCTTTCACTTTGTCTACGTTGAAGGGCGGATTTGCCATCACATAGTCGCAGCAGCCCGCCAGATTATGGGCATCATGATAGAAAGAATTGGCTTCATCGCCGGACTTCACCACGCCGGTCAGACCGTGGACCGCCATGTTCATCAGACAGAGCTTGGCGTTGTACTCCACCTTTTCCTGACCGTAGAAGGTCATGGTATTGTTGGCCACCATGCCTGCATGGTTCACGAAATCGCCGGTCTGAACAAACATACCGCCACTTCCGCAGGCAGGGTCCAGCAGGATGCCGGAGGTGGGCTCCAGAATATTGACGATCATCTTGACCAGAGATTTGGGCGTAAAGAACACTCCATCGTCCGATGCGATGTTCTTTGCAAATTTATTGAGAAAATACTCATAGATGCGACCGATCACATCGCCGCCCACATCGTCCAACGCATTGTTGTTGAAGATACGAAGCAGTTCTCCCAGCAGCTCATCAGAGAACATGGTGTACTCCTTCGGCAGGACGCCGGAGAGCTGCTCGCTCTGCTCCTCCACAAGCTCCATGGCATTGTTGACCACTTCGCCCAGACTACCCATGACTTCGCCCTGACGGTTCAGCAGTCCCATGGCGGTGATGTCCTCCGGCAGATTCACCAGATAATCATACTGGGCCTCCTTGGGCAGAAACAGCGCACTCTTTTCGGCAAAGTCGCTGGCTTCTACCGGCATCACTCTGCCACGGCGCATGGGGCGATCCTTCAGGATCTCAGCCTCCACCTTCTTGAACCGGCTGTATGCATAGCGCAGGAACAACAGGCCAAGAACAGGCATACAATACTGATTGGAGGTCAGTTTGGAACCCGCCCGCAGCAGGTCGGCAGATTCCCACAAATCAGCCTCTAATTTTTTGATGTTCAATGCCTCACTCACGGCAAGATTCCTCCGTGTTCTTTGATTCATCCGGGACGAATTCCACGATATCGTCAATTTCACAATTCAGTACCCGACATATTTTTTCTACCGACTCCAAGGAAATGTAGGTGTCATTCCGCAGACGGGTTGAAATATTGGCACTGTAACCGGCTTTCTTTTGCAGCTCGGCAGCAGTCATATTCTTATCAATCAACAAATGAAATAATTTTTTATAGGATACTGCCATAGTTCCTCCTACCTCTACAAACGCATATAAGTTCTTGATGTTTAATATATCACGAAAAAGTGAAAATCTCAACTGTTCATCTATATTCGACAAGACCCAAAAACGCTTTATTATAGAAAATAAGAAGTAAAAGGACACTCCGCATTATCATCGAAAATTTGCGATGCAGAGCTTTCCTGTCCTTTCCATCTTATCGGAACAGAAAGGATAGGATCAGTCTTACTAATATCCGTCTTATTATAATCAGTATTATTACCTTGTGCTTTTGACAACTCTTGAATTGTCAAAAGCACAATTCAAGAATGTTCATTTCTGCAATTCAGGAATTGTCTTTCCACAGAAAAACTGGGGTTACTCTTAAATGGCGAACCCGGTTTCTCTTATGCGTGGAGCAATGCAGTAAAGATAGCATTCTCCTGATGTGCGTTGAATGTATTCCAGCACTGTACCCATACGGTAACAGTTGGGTTGTTGGAAAAGCATTGTGGCACATAAAAACCAGGCATCATCAAGATTTTCATCTCGATGATGCCTGGTTCATGTTTTCCAACCCTGTCAGACAGATGCCATATATCAGTAATTTTCGTGGGTTACTGTTTTATGACCACCCATCCAATTGAAGTGACCCCAAAAAATTAGACAATATTCTGAAGTAAAAATTGTTCAAGCAGCCGAAAGGGCTTGCTGTCTGTGAATTGCAGGCGGCAAGCCCTTTAGCTTTGCCTTAATCCTGCGGTTGTTGTAGTAGTCCAGATACTCAATGAGCTCCTGTTTGAAGTGCTCCATGGACTGAAATTCCTGCAGATACAATAGCTCACTTTTGAGCAGCCCAAAGAAGTTTTCTATCACAGCATTGTCCAGACAGTT
>NZ_JAHLPO010000015.1:0-75052 GCF_018917925.1 Intestinimonas sp. MSJ-38
AACTGTCTGGACAATGCTGTGATAGAAAACTTCTTTGGGCTGCTCAAAAGTGAGCTATTGTATCTGCAGGAATTTCAGTCCATGGAGCACTTCAAACAGGAGCTCATTGAGTATCTGGACTACTACAACAACCGCAGGATTAAGGCAAAGCTAAAGGGCTTGCCGCCTGCAATTCACAGACAGCAAGCCCTTTCGGCTGCTTGAACAATTTTTACTTCAGAATATTGTCTAATTTTTTGGGGTCACTTCATTGAGCTGTGGGAACCTTTTTTGTTACATTTGGGATTCGTCGTAATGGGCACGCTGACCGCCGATGAATTTGGGACGGGTGCGGGCACAGATGATATTGGCTTCTCCGATCTGTTTGATGGAAAGGCGGGTGGGGACTGCCACCTCCCGCAGGTGCATCCCGATGAGTGTACCGCCGATGTCAATACCAGCGGCGGCCTTCACATGTTCCACCATCACCGGGTGAGAAAAGGCCTTGTATGCAGCGGTGGCAAAGCTGCCGCCTGCTTTGGGCTGAGGCACCACATTCACCGGTACCAGGCCATAGGCCCGGGCCGCTTCTTTTTCCAGGACGATGGCCCGGTTCAGATGCTCGCAGCACTGGGCAGCCAGATAAATGCCCTTTTCCTTCAAGATAGGATAGATGCCATCCAGAATGGCCTGGGCCACTTCCGGGCTGGAATCGGAACCGATCCGATGGCCGCCCACTTCGCTGGACGAGCAGCCTACCACAAAAATATCTCCCGGCTCCAGGCGGGCCCGCTCCAAAAGTTCGGTAACGGCCTGTCTGGCCTGACCGGTGATCTCCTCATACATGACAAAGACCTCCTGGGGGATAAAATCCCCAATCATATTTTTCCTCAGTATACCACGAGAAGTGAAAAATGTATACGCCCCTAAGAACAAAAAAAACAGCGGCCTGAAGGAGTGTACTGATAAAGAAGTTTTTATACTCCGGGGGTAAACGGCGTGATGTGCTACGGCATATCACGCTGTTTCTTTTGTTGCGACTTCTTGGGACAGTGGAATTTTCCCTACGAAGTTATAGTAAATGTCGATTTGCTGAGTGCGGTGTCCGCTGGACTTGTCAGGCGCATAAACGATGATTTTTTCAACCAGTTCATGGAGTATATCCGGTGTCAGTTCAGATGGTTCAGTGTACTTCCGCACACACTTCAAGAAGCTCTTGATATTCAGGGCCTTTTCCTCAAAAGCATCTACCGTTTTCTTTAGTTCCGCATAAGTGGACTCCAATTCCTGCTGTTCTTTTTCATAATCCGCATTCATTTTGGAAAAGCGGCTGTCGGACAGCTTGCCGCTCAGATTGTCCTCATAGAGCCGTTTTATAATGCTGTCGATTTCCGCGATACGCCGTGTCTGCTGCTCCAACTGACGCTTGGAAGCGGACAGCATTTGCATCTGCTCAGCCGCTTTATTTTCTGTAACTTGCCGTACAAAATCATCTTCGTAATCTCTGACATAAGCGATGACCTTTCGCAGATTATCCAATACCAGTGTCTCCAGCACCGTGGAGCGGATATAATGTGCGCTGCACTCACCGCGTCTACGCTTATAAGTGCCGCACACATAATTGTCTAAACTTCTATCCCACGATTTAGTTCGGCACAGGTGGAGTTTATTCCCGCAATCAGCACAATACACCATCCCGGAGAACATTCCCATATCGCCCATCTTGGTGGGGCGTCGTCTGCTTTGTCTGGCTTTTTGAACCAAGTCCCATGTCTCTTGATCTATTAAGGCAACATGGGTATTCTCAAAAACAGCCTGCTTTTCTTCTGGATTGCGGATGACTTTCTTGCTTTTGTAGGACTTTTTTGTGGTCTTGAAATTGTAGGTATTTCCCAGATAGTCCTTTTGCTCTAAGATATTTACTACGGTACTCTCATGCCACTGATAAGGAAATTCAGGATTGTAACGGCTTGTCCGCCCGGTACGCTGAAATTCCAGCGTACCGGGTGTTACTATTTGCTTTTCACGCAGGATACGGGCAATCTTGCCGGGGCCATTCCCCTCAACGGCCAACCGAAAAATCAGTCGTACTACCGGTGCAGTCTCCATGTCCTCAATGAGTTGTCCATTCTCGCCTTTTAAGTACCCATAGGGAATTTGTGTGGACAAGCGTTTCCCGGACAAGCCTTTTGCGCGGAAAACTGCGCGGATTTTCTTACTGGTATCTTTGGCATACCACTCGTTGATGATGTTCCGAAATGGTGTAAAATCGTTATCATCCCGCTCACTGTCTACACCGTCATTGATGGCGATAAAACGGACATCCTTATCGGGGAACATGATCTCCGTGTACATTCCGACTTCCAAATAGTTTCGCCCAAAGCGGGACATATCTTTGACGATCACGCAATCAACATATCCTGCTTCAATATCAGCCAGCATCTCTTGAAAACCGGGGCGGTTGAAGTTCGTGCCGCTGTAACCATCGTCCACATAGAACCTATAGTTGGGGATGCCGTGGTCTTTCGCGTATTTCTCTAAAATCTGTTTTTGGTGCTGGATGCTGTTGCTGTCGCCCTCGTTATCATCATCACGGGATAATCTGCAATAAAACGCCGTGAATTGTTTGGACTGTCTAATCATATTCCCTCCGTTCCGACAGCCGCCAAGGTTGATAAAAACGCTTATCAGGTCAATAATATTATACCAGACTCCAATGATACGGTCAAAAAATCAAACTTTTTTGCCGTATTTTGTCGTTTTGGTATCCATGTCGATCAGACGCTTGATTTTATCAACGGCTGTACTGCCCTCACTGGGGAAATGAGAGGTGACGATATAAGTAGTGTTACCAATCTTCTTTTCCATCTGCATAGGCTGCTCTGCTTTCTTATCCATGTTGTCACCCCTCGCGCATTTTTTGAATGGTCTAAAATCGACAAAAACCGCGCCCTCATGCAGGCGCGGCCTTTGATGTAGTTTTGTTTGTTGGCAGGTACATTTCAGGAACATATTGGACGGTGCTGGCACACCTTACACGGGAATTTCACCCCCTGCGGTTCTCACAGGTTGCCCCCTTTGCCTGCGACGGCTCACGGCCTGTCAAGGCCGCTTCAACGCTCGGACTAAGGCTGGACAATCGTATCTCCCCGATATGCGGGTCATCGCCCCAAGCCAGCCACGGCTTGTTTGTGCGCGGAAGGCTGCTCCCCCTATACCTCCTTTCTTAGTTGGGATCATGGCCTGCTCAATCCCGCACGGCTTTCCTTTCGGGCGCATATCGGATGTATCCAATAGACCTATTCAATTCTCGGACTGTCGCCAGCCCGCACGGGTGTACCGCTACCGGTACATCCGTGCCGAATGGCGAGTGTCGAAATCTGTCTCAAATTGAGCCACATTTCCGGCGGCAGGCAAAAGAGAAAGGCGGCAGTGCGCCGCCTTTCTCCCTGTCGGTCAGTTTCTCAGGTAAGCGGCCAGAATGTCGATGAACTGGGAATTGGTCGGCGGCTGTCGCAGTTCAGCCCCGGCAATCAGGTTCAAGAAGCTGTGGTCTGGGTAATTCCAACAGCTCTGAATGAGCGTGCGGAGATTGCGCTCGACGCAACTGGGCGTGGTCTGAAAATGCGCCGCCGTTTGTGCATAGAGGCGCTTGGTAATAAGAATCATATTCTCCGGCTGATCCCGAACTTGCTCCACCATGTAGACCGCATAGCGGAATCCCGTCAGCTTGCCGCTCAAGCCGAGGAGACGCAGCAGCCGCTCTGCGGTCAGCGGCGTCTGCGAAGCGTCTCGTTCATACTCAGGCACATAATAAACTAAAGGCATTTGATACCCCTCCTGTTAGAAATTAGGATAAGAACAGAGAAAGGGCAGCAGGGGGCGGGCCTCTCGGCCAGCGGTAGGTCTTGGCACAAGACCTCTGCTATGCCGGAACTAAATCCAGCCGTTAGGAATACCCCAATTTTCTGTTTTCACTGTGAAAGTGAGATGGCGGGGGAGCGTTGTGTGAATGGTCGTCAGGCCGAAATTTCTTGTAAACATCCGTGTCCTCCGTTAAGTAAATCATACACGATAAATGCCGTTTTGTGTCATATAATCGCTCTACAATGCCCTGCGGTAATCGTCTGATTTTGCTCGATTGCAGTCGAATTTTGAACTTTTGGACGATATTATAGAAAAACCGCAAGGCAACTCCAACGAGGAGCCGCCTTGCGGTTCTAAACGATTTGCTGCGTTCCCCTTTGTTCGCGCAGTTTTGTTTTAATGAAGCAAAATTACTTCACGATCTCCGCGCAGAAGCGCATCATCATGGTTGCCATCTGAGCGCGTGTGGTGCTGCCCTTGGGATCAAGGATCATGCCGCTGCCCTGCGTCTTGCCGGCCACCATGCCGGAGCCGCAGGCCCACTGCATGGCGGGAATGGCGTACTGCGCCACGGTGGTCGCATCGTCATAGGAGAGGATGTTAGTATCCTCGCCTACGCTGACATCGTAGCCCTTGTACTGGGCATAGCGCCACAGGATCGTGACCATCTGCTCACGGGTCATAGCATCATCCGGGCCAAACTTGCCGTTGCCATAGCCCGCTGCCACGCCCTCGGACGCTGCCCAGCGGATAGCCTCGGTGTACCATGCGTCAGCCTTCACATCTTCAAAATTCATGGCATAGTTCACAATGGGGCTGCCGTTCAGACGCCACAGCATGACCGCAATCATGGCGCGGGTAGTTCCGGCGTCGGGCTGGAAGATGTTGTTGCCGTAACCGACCATCAGGCCGTTTTCAAGGCAGAAGTGAACGCCATCATGATACCAGTCTGTGGTCTTAGCGTCAGTGAACGGCCAGATGGGGCAAGTGCTGTCCTTCGGGCAATTCCGATAAGCGAGGTTCCAGTCGGTTTCCACGAAAGAAGCTGTGACGGTGACGCCGCTTGCGGGCATGGTGAAGGTGTACTGACCGTTGCCCTTGGCGGTGACAGAAATGGTCTTGCCGTTCTTATCGGTCACAGTCAGCTTGCCCAACTCATAGCCCTTATCTGGGGTGACGGTGATAGTCACGGTGCTGTCCTTGGCCGCAGAGGACTTGTCCGCCTTGATGGTGCCGTTGGTTACGGATTTCACATCGACGGGATAGGTGGTTGCGGAGCCGCTGGAGGAACTATGGCCGCCGCTGCTCTTGGTAGTGTAGCCGATGGCGTAGGTGGAGAACTTGGTGGCGTAAATGGTGATGGAGTTGTCATTCACGCGATAAGTACCATCTGCTGGGGTGCTGCCTGCTGCGGTCAGCTTGGCAGCCGTACCGTCATGTACGCGATAGACGGAGATGTTCTTGCGTGCGGTATCAAAGTCGATGGTGATAGATTGAACATGATCGCCAGTATCCGTGATATTTTCAACCTTTGTTCCGTTCACATACCGCTCAATGTCCATATCCAGATAAGACAGGGTTTCGCTGCCGGAAAGGTTCTTGATCGCAGAAACAGTTTCCTCCGGGAGTGCGGTTTCTTCCTTACCTGCAACATTCAGCACGATACGAACAACATCGGTATTGGTCGGTGCATAGACCTCGGCCAGAGCATCCAGACCGGAAACCGTAGCACTCGGCGTATTCTCGTTTACCTTGACCTCGGTTTTGATATTCCCCGCAGGGAGATGCAGAATGACATCATTCGTATCATTGGAAACGACGATTTCATTCGTAACGCCGCGATTATCCTTTTCGGCAGAAATGTTGTAATTACCAGCCGAAAGATTGGCAAAGGTAAATGCACCATCCGCATCGGTGGTAACAGAAGCAACAATGGAGTCACCCTGCATCAGCTTCACAATCGCGCCGGATAGGTTTTCTCCATCATTACCCTTGACCGCGCCGCTGACAGTGTAGGCCGCAGCATCGGCAGAGATCCACTTGGCATAGAGCGTCATATCTTCGGTGACGGTATCTGTGCCGAAATTCCACGCTATCTTAAAATCGGCATCACTGTACCAGCCTGTGAAAAGATAGCCTTCACGGACGGGTGTATCCGGAGCCGTGACCTCATCGCCCGCTTTCAATATTTGCTTGTCTGGCGCAACGCCGTCATATCCAAGGTCAAATGTAACATTGAGCGGGAGGGTCGGGCCTACTTTGAAATACTTATAACGATCCAGCCCGGTTGTGCCATCCCACGCCGAAGCGCCCGCCGCAGCTGCTTCGGTATTGGATACAGCCGTGTAACCAAAGGCATCATACTCAGAAAAATCAGGGGAGACAGCGTAAACTGCTTCGCCATCACTATTTTGTGCTTCACAGACATGGCTGTTTGCAGTGATTTCCACGCTTGCCTTGTCCTTAATCATGGGACTATTTTTCACGCGCAGACCATTCGATTCAGAATGGATTGTTGTCGTGGAAGTTCCTGCAAATTTCACTGTGCCATTATCCAGTCGGATACCGTGTGCGTCAGCGGTAATCTGCACTGTAGAATTACCCAAGATTTCAACATTGTTCTTATTCGCCCAAATACCGCGACCAGAACCGGAAATATTGACATTGGAGTTGTCAATCACAATATCGCCAGAATTGTTGGAAAGCAATCCAGCATATCCGTTGGAGCCTGCTACGATGTTGACAGTACTCCCGATAATCTTGATTCCATTTGTACCTAAATAATTGTAGATACCGCAGTCACTGCCTGTTTCCATCGTGACATTGCTGTTGAATATTTCTACATTTCCTGCCATGATATTGCTATAATCGTCAGACTCATCATAGCGCACATAAAGTTTGACTTTAGAGCCGTTGATGATTTGAACATTTTTGCTGATAACAATAGAGCCGTACTCAGTATCTGATGTAATATTTGCTCCATCAAACACAATTTCTTCCCACGAATTGATGAAGAAATTACAATCAGAAACAGCCAACTGCCCATCGCCAGAAAATGTGACTTTCAAATTACCGGCACCACTGGCATTTGTGGATACCTTGTAAAAACCACTAATTGTATTTTGTCCATTCAGTACCACATTATATTCGCCCTGTACGGGGAACAAAATTGCCGTTTTATAATCTACATCCTTGCCTGCGCCAATTAACGCAGCATTATTGAATGTAATTATACCGGGCACACCTTCGCTTGCCGGAGTAAAAGTGATAGTACCCTCACCTGCTCTATAGGTGGTTTCCTCAGTTGGCGGCGTGGTGAGGTCAAGTCCGGTTTGAGTAATATCTTGTACCTCTGGCTCCGTTGGAGCTTCTGCCCCTTCATTATCCGCCAGTGCTGGGACGCAGAGTAGGCTAACGAGCATCACAACGCTCATCACCAGCGACAACGCCCGATTCCATGCGCTTTGTTTCATGTTTATCCTCCTTATTTCGTGTGCTTTGCACATTTTTACAAGTTAATCAAGGTTGCGCGGGATAAATACCCGCACCACCGTACCTTGTCCGATTTTGCTCTCCACCGTCAGCTTTGCGCCGCAGACCATTTTCAGACGGTCACGGACAAGCTGCAAGCCGAGGTGGTCTTTCCCGTCCTGCGGCAGGTGTTCCGGGTCAAACCCGACACCATCATCAGAAACGGTGACTTCCACGCCCAGCGGCGTTTCGCGGGTAGTGAGCTTCACCATTCCTCCGTCCTCGTCCTGACACACACCCCACTTCACCGCATTTTCCACCAACGGCTGAATGGTCAGGGCAGGCAGAGAAAAGTCCGTCACCTCAATGTCCATATCCACTAAGAGATCTTCACCAAAACGAAGCTGCTCCAGATAGAGATAGGTTTCAATGTGCTTGAGTTCCGTGGCGAAAGGCACCGTTCCTTTTGCGTTCAGCGCGTTCATATTCGTGCGGAGATATTCCGCAAAGGCCAGTGTGGCCTCTTTTGCCTCTGCCGGTGCGTGTTCACACAGGGCGGCGATGGCGGTCAATGAGTTATAAAGGAAATGGGGCTGCACCTGCGAGAGTACCAGCGCCGAGCGCATTTGTGCCAGTTCCTGTTCCGTGCGGTAATATTGCTCCGTCTGGTCAAGAATGATGGCTCCCAGCATAAATACTGCCGCCAATGTGGACGACAGCAGCAGGAAATACACACCGTAGAAAAACAGCTGCATGAAAATCGCCACAATGGGTACGCAGACATACACGCAGAAGCTGATTCGCTCCGCCCGGCTCAGCCGTTCCCGGTAGCAGACGATCAGAACAATATCCATCACCAGCGTTCCGATCGCAATCGCCTGTGACAGCCAGAACAGCGGCCCGCGGTGATAGATGCCGCCTGCGTCCACAGAATAGAACAGACCGGTAAACTGCGTGATGACCAATAGTGCGACTGCTGCGGCAAAAATCGTCCATGCCGCTCTATGCCAAATTCGCGTCAGCTTCTTTTCTCTGCGGTCGATCAGGTAGAGGAGATACAAGGTCAGCACCAACGTCAGAGCATCACCCCAGAAATACTCGTTGAAATTTGCGAAGCGCAAAAAGAATCTGCCGACTGCATCGCTCCGTCCCCGTAATAATAGTCCGCCCATATTGGCAAGCAGGTCTAAAAACAGAAAAGAGAATATCGCAAGGAAATACCGTTTGGTCTTGCGGTCAATGTGCGTTGCTATCAGCAGAATTGTCACAGCCAATAGGCAGAACAAAAGCCCCCAGCTTTCCATCGCCAGGTTGATATATTTTAATGTGTCGGTCATGGCATCGACCTCCTTGGGATAGTATATAAAAGTGACCGCAACAAAAGCGCAACAAATAACGCCGATTTTCGACGGAGACGAAAATTTTTTATTTCGACACACAGTAAAAGCGCTGCTGCCACATGGACAGTAGCGCTTTTATCTAATTGGGGATTCTATCCCATACGGCCCGTAATAAATTCCGCCCATGAGTATTGTGCCATAAACTCTCCTTGATAATGATTGACAGCGGCGATTTCACCGTCTAAAAAGCGGTAGTAATCACAATCAATCTGTTTTGTATTCAGAGAGACAGAATTATAGCTCTTATCAAGCACCGCCTCTGCACCAATATTGTTCAGCGTTTTTGTCATGCTGGCGAGGATTGTTCTTGTGTAAGCCGATTGCTTTATGTCATAGGGCTGATCTTCAAAAAGGACGCTGGCAATATCCCGAATACTGCACGATGTCCCACATCGACTAATCAGATATGCAAAACACTCTTTCGCTTTGGCACGGTCAAAATGGACAAGTTTCCCATCTGAAGCGTAAACCTCAAAATTGCCGAAGCAAATTACGCGCAGTAATGCTGCGGGATGTTGCCGCTCAATAGGGTGACGAAGATCCTCCAATTCCTGTCGTATCTTTTCCTCTGTCGCAGGCTTTTCAATATAACCGCTGGCGTGAAGCTGCATCGCTTCACCAACATATTCGTTATAGCCAGTCACAAAAATAATATTGATTTTGGGGTAAATATCTTTCAGCCTTCGGGCCAACTCCAACCCGGTCATAGAGCGCATCCGCACATCTAAAAACGCGATGTCACAAGGATTTTTCTGCGCGCAGCTTAACGCCTCGCGGGGCTTTCCAAAAGAGAAAACCTCAGCTTCCGGCAATATCTTTTGAATGGTATCCGTTAGAAGCTGTAATGCCAGACGCTCATCATCCACCGCTAAAATTTTCATTTAAGAATACCCCCACCTGTTTCAAACACCAGAAGCCAATCATGCCGTGGTACCACGGCATGAAGCGTGGCCACGCTTCATGATTTTTCTGATTTCCCGCCTATTATATCAGTGAAAGAAGCACCTTTCAACAGAAGCACTGTTCTTACTCGTTCTCAGATTTTAGAAGGTACATTCAGCCACTTCTTTTTCCATGTGCCGGGATGAATCAGCAAAGTCGGCTTGCCCAGCGCAAGGGCATAGGCCATAGCTTTATCCTCTGCGCTGCCGCTGGCAAGGTCAGGATCATATACAGCCATCAGCATATCAGACTGTTTGATGATCCGCTGATAGGCCAAAAACTGCGCGTTGGGCTTCTCCTGATAATCAATGCAGGAAAGGTCTGTGCAGTCCGCCAGCATATTAAAATAGCGGTCACGTAGCTGCGGCGTCCACTTGGTAGCCTGTTCCTCAAAGGGCGTCACGCAAACAAGGCGTATGGCCTCATCTTTTTCCTGCACCACATGGATGATCTCAGCAGCATATAGCCCCACGCCGGGGTCACAGGCAACTTGAAATTCCACCACTCCGCATTGACGCAGTTCCATAATGCACTGTGCCAGTTCCAGCTTCATCCGGCGGCATTGGGTATCTTCTTCATCAAAGCCCCACGGAAACCGCATGGGATGCTGGCCTATGATTGCACAACGATAGTTCTCCATAACTGCGCCCTCTCTATCTTATAACTCACCGATTCCGTCATGTGCTTTCCTATACTATAATATTGCTCACTAATTAAATCAATAGCGCTCTGATACATACAGAAAAGAGATTTGGGAAACCGTATAATTTGCTTATCATCAGAAAGGCAGGACACCGCATGAGCAAAGAAGTTTCCTTCAAAAATCGTGACCGTTTCGTACAGCTTGGGATCGCTATTGCGGCGCTCCGTAAAATGCGTGGTCTGTCACAGGAGAAGCTGGCCGAGAAGGCCGGTGTCAGTCGCTCGCTCATCAGCACGATTGAAGCGCCGAACATGGCTCACGGCTTCTCGCTGGATGTGTTCTTCGATATTGCCGATGCACTGGAGGTCGATCCCGCCGACCTTATCAATGCCTCTGTGTTCCCGGACAGGATCATAAAATCGAAATAGCTTTTAATGCGTCTCAAACTGAGACGCATTTTTCGACGATTTATGCGCCAAGCCTCCGTATCTGACTTATCTCTCATTTTACTGTATTGTGGGTATAATCACAATACAATTTTCTCAGAATACCACATATAATTTTTATATTAAGCAGGAAATGTGGTGATGGAGATAGTCGATTACGGGCCACTGTGGGAAACCATGAAACGAAACAATGTGACGCAATACCAGCTTTTGCAGAGCGGCATTGATAATCACACTCTCGATTCCCTCAAAAAGGGCGGAAATATCACCATGCTCACACTGGAGAAGCTGTGCAAGATCATCGGCTGCACTCCGAATGATGTGGTATCTTTCAAATAGCGACTGCTGGCTCTTGGGCTGGTGGTCGCTATTGCTTTCCAAAAAAGAATCAGGCGGACAGCTATACAGCTATCCGCCCATCTGAGATTATCTTGTTGTCCGAATCAGTGTTTGCGTTTTCAGTAAAAGCGATGCCAATACACGGTGATCTTCCCGCTCTACCCACCATTGGGGCATCAGAAATCGCAGCGCCCGCTCTGTCCATAGGTAATCCTGATGGGTCAAAGTGTTCTGTTCCAGTCCTTTGCACAGGCGGGAGTAGCCGGCACGGACAGGCTCACAAACCGAGGCACGGTCAAGATACCGGCCTATAAAGCCGCAGAGAACAGCAGTTTCTTCCTCTGTATAAGTCATAGATACCCCCAATCACACACGATGGGTATTGTAGCATACCGGGAAGCCAAATGAAAGAGCAAAAATGCGTCTCAATTCGAGACACATTTTTCTACAATCATCGACAATTAGGCCAAATAGCTTTACACGGCAACCTGAATTTCATATAATGAAGCCAAGCATCGAACACAAAGGACGGTAAGATCATGCCTATTGATAAGCAACTATTACGGCAGCTTTTGGCTACTGAAAAATACAAGAAATGTACGGATACCCCAGATAGTGCAGCAGCCTTAACCTCTACGCTATCAGACACGGATGCGTTGGTACAATCCTGCCAAAATGTGCAGGCCATCCCCTTTATTCTCTGGAATGATTTCTATAATGCGGATGGTATCTTATCGCCCAAAAGCAAAAAGAAAGCCTACCGCTACAAGTGGGGCGATAAGGTCTTTGTGGACTTTGGCTGTGGCAATATTCAAACGGAGCTGTCCTTTCCACATCCAGCTATTGTTCTCTATAATTTTGCAAACACTGTGATTGTTGCACCGACCACCTCGGATGACAGCCCCAACTGCTTCTCCGATGATATAGAAGAAGTCATCATCAAGGCGAAGAAAGATGGAACGGTGTTCCCCAAGGACACGATCATCAACCTCCACCAGATCAAGTCCGTACACAAAGACCGTATCATTAGCAACTTGCGCTGTAATGTAAAGAGTTATATCGTAGATAAAGACGAGATTGCACGACAAAATGCAATTCATGGGAAAGCTACCTTTATAGATGGAATGGATCTGCTGGACTGCATCCGAACGAAGCTGGTATATATCTTTGCAGAGCCTCAAATGCGAGCAAAAAATGCAGAAATACTCCAGCAGCGTGAAAAAATCAAAGACCTGCAAGCCGACCTTGAAGCAGCACAGCAGAAGATGCTTGAACTGACCGCACAGATGGAAAAGACTTCTGCTGTAGAACAGGGGCAAAATGACTAACCGCCGCATATAATATTCTCGGATAGGCATTGACAGAGCATAGAGTTTTTGCTAAAATACAAATAGCAAAAGAACCTATCTTGTCAGCTCGAAAGAGTGAGACACTCAACTTTATGCTTAAACTGCGAGAGCGGAGCATCCGATGCTCCGCTCTCATCTTTTTGTATGAAAAAATCAGGCCCGCTCTACCCAATAAAGGCAGTGCGGGTTTTCTAAAATAATATGGCTCAAAATGAGACACATTTCGACAACAGCTAAAACCCCGTCCAAACCGGAGAACCTTTATATAGGAAGGTCTGCATATCGCCACAGTCTGCGTCAGACAGATCCCGCAGTCTTTTGTGGGTCTTAGAAATGAACAACTGGCTTTTCAGCGGCGGATGTGCTTGATACCGCTCTATCAGTTCATCCACTTGACAGGCAGAGGCATAGCAGGCGGGGTCATGCTCCCGAATATGCTGATAAAAATAGCCTGTATGGAACGGACAAAATACGCAGCATGACGCCTTCGTTTCAATTCCCCATACTTCTCTGTTATAGGCATAGCAGTCGCTCCGTGTCCAGCCCATAGCTACAAGCGGGTACTTATTTTCAAATAAGATCGCTTTACTTTCTTTCGCCCGACGAACTTCCTCGGCCATGATTCCCATGTGCAGCCCGTGAGCGTGTTTATCAACAGAGAGTGTTCGTTCTCTTGGTCGGTAACAAAGTAGCTCATACCGAACAAAGCGCTCTATCATCTTTATTTTGTAGTCTACCGTACACTGCCGCGGCATCCTGCCTTTCTTGCCATCTTCCCCCAATGTCCAAAACGGGATGCTGGAGACTCGCGCTTTTCCAAATCTGTTTAGATAGTCTCCGTACAAGTCTACATCCAACTTATAAAAAGGGATACCGGCTCTGCGGCACAAGTCTGCCGCAAACGCAGCTTGCCGATATACCCAGCTTGGCTCCGCGTGGAGATCACAGAAAATGACCGCATCGTATATAGGGACTTCTGGCCAGACAGGATAGCCCCTCATGGCATTTTCACAAGCCATTCCAACCAAGGTCGTGCTGGGCGTCCCGGCTCCATAGCTTAAAATTTCAAGATTATCCAAGGTCAACATGATGGCACCTCCGAGAAGCAGGGTATCATCATTGGCTCAAACGCGCAAAAAATCAGGCTCACGCCACCAAGTACGGCAGCGTGAGCCTGAAATAATGTGTCTCGATTTGAGACGAATTTCGACAGCGATTATTCTCCGTAATAGTTTGGCCGTGCAACGGAAGCAAAGCCTTTTGTACCAGTAATGACCACATTGTTCGCGCCGCTGGCACAGTGGATCACCAGCAGACTGCCATCCTCGTCTCGGCCGCAGATAATGCCGACATGGGAATTGTCCGGGTAAAACACCAAGTCACCGGGCTGGGCGTCCGGCCACGAAATATCAGTGCAATACGAGTGCTGCATGGTGGCGCCGCCGCCATGTCCGATGATGTAGCTGCCGCCCGTGGCGTTGTAAAAGGCCCAATCCACGAATCCACTGCAATCTAACCCGTAGGGCCGATAGGTGCCGGTAGTGGAACTGCCTGCGGCTGTGACCTGACGAAGCTGCCCCCAGCGGCTGTCCCAGCCAAGCACCAGTGATTTCCCGCCCCAAAAATACGAAACTTTTCCGTAAAGCATCAGAGCATTTTGGATGACCGCCCGGCGCTCCGGGGAAAGGTCTGCCGGGAGGTTCTGAAGGACTTCTTCTGCATCCGCATTGGTGATGGTCAGGCTGGAGGCCAGCGAAGCCAGCGTGGTCCGGTCTGCTAACAGCTCGTCCAAGGCTTCATTCTGGTACTTCGTAAATACATAGATTGTCCGCATTTCATCCGCTGTTTTCGGCGTGATGGTGATATGCAAAATGTACTCCGTCCAACCATCATCGTCTCCACTTCCGGGATGGTTTATTGTCTCCACCCAAGAGGTGATCTCCGTCATATCCCAGAATACGGCGGTCAGACGGGCTACCCGGTCAGCGTCCAGTGTGGCCACATCCACGCCATCATCCGTGCCTGCGGTTTTAGCTGCAAAGACAGCCAGCACCTCCGGCCAGTCCGGGGCCTGCCCTTGAATGTCGATGCTGTCATAGTCCCCGGCTTGCAACTCCTCCAGCTTGGCGTTGTAGGCGATATTCACCTGCGCCACGGCCTCGGCTACCGACACAGTATCCGGTGCGTTACGCTCTGCCGCAAAATACAGCCCAAAGGGGGAACTTGCCACAGCCGCGATGATGATAATGACTACCAGTGCCACCAGGACAACGCTCCCGCCTACCAAACCGGCCAGTGCGGAGATCAAGGCAGCGGCGGCACGGCGGAGCATCCCAGCTGCCCGCTTGAACAGCTCTACCGCTGTCTTGGCGGCCTTCTTGGCCTGTGCCGTAGTTTGGTGGATCTGTTGCTGCGAAGCGGTTTCCTGCGCTGCTAATATAGGCTTTGCCGCAGTTTTGAAGGATGTACGCTTAACCTTTGGAGCGGGCAGTGGCTTTTCCGGCTTGCTTTTGCTATGATCGTTCACGGCAAACCGCTTCTTCTCTTTGAAAGCGCCGTGCTTCGGCGTATCGGCCTTTGACGGTGAAACCGGCTCCCACTCTGCGTCATAGAAAGCAGGCCGCTCCTCCGCAGAATGGACAGCCCGCCGCTCCGAAAGCCGCTTGTTCTTCTGCTTGTCCACTACGAACTGTCGGCGGGCTTCAAACTGCCGCTTTTCATCCAGTGGCCTTGCTTCTTCAGCAGAAGGAGTCTCCGAGCGGACTGTACTCTCAGGTGTTGTATATCTTGAGGTATTTCCTCTCGGAGTGACAGGCCGCTCTTTTACTTCGCGCTCACGCGGGATACTCGTAGACGATTTTTCCTTTATCTGCGGCTTTTGCTTTTCCTGCGCCACACGATTCCGCACCGTGTCCACTGCCCAGCTGGCCGCACCCTCTACTTCATCGACAGCCTGCGTTTCCGCGCTATCTGATTCCGGTTCCTGCCGCTCCGCCAACTGCTGGCGGTACTTCTCCTTCAGCAGCATAGCCCGGTGGCGGGGATCAAGCATAGCGGTACGCTTGCTTTTGGGCTGCCCCATTTTAGGCTTCTCCTTAAATTCCGGCAATCTGGTACACCCCCTTAATGCGTCTCAATTCGAGACAAATTTCGACAATGCTCATTTGTCCCCCGGCGTTGTGGTCATCAGGCGATAAAGGGCACCGTCGCGGGGAAACTCGTTGACAAAGGGGATGATGGAGCTGCCAATCCGCATAAGACCGTGGCCAGCCTCCACATTCGTCACATGGCTCATCTGCGTCTCCGAAATATGAAGCAGCTTCGCCAGTTCTGCCCGGTCAGTGGCCGCCTGATTGAGCAGGATCAAAAACTCACTGTTGGCCAGCATCAAGCGGGCCGTTTCAGAGTGCAGACACTCCTCGATATTCTGCGTGGCTGCGGTCATGGCCGCGGCGTACTTGCGAAAGCGTTTCCAGCATTTGTAGAGAAATTGTGCAGAGTAGTAATATTTGAAGAACAAATACACCTCGTCCACGAATACCCATGTGTACCGCCCGGCCAATCGGTTTGCCGCCACGCGGTTTTGAATCGTCTCCAGCACCACATTCAGCGCCGTGGGCTTCAGCTGCTCACCCATCTCGTAGAGGTCAAAGCAGACGATACGGTTATCAATATCAAAATTGGTTTCGTGGGCGAACATATTCAAGCTGCCCTCCACGAACAGTTCAGAGGCAAGGGCCAATTCCTGTGCTTCACGCTCCGGCTGACGTTTGACCTCGTTGCGCCAGTCCGGGAGGGTCGGTATCCGGCCTTCACCGCCGCTTTTGATGAAGTCATGGTAGATATTGGCGGTGCAGCGGTCAATGATGGACTTGTGATACGCCCCCAGCTGACCGACGCCCATCTGCTGTTCGCAAATGCTCATCATCAGTTCAGACTTCATCGCCACCGGGTTCTCACCGGCTCCATAGCCCCGGTTAATATCCAGAGGGTTGATGTGGTGCGGGCTGGATGGCGAAATTTCCAGCACCGCCCCTTGCAGCGCCCGCGTCAATTCGCCATACTCACGCTCGGCGTCGATCATAATAATATCGTCATTGGTGGACAGGGCAATAAAGGTAATGGCCTCCTTCATTGAAAAGGACTTGCCGCTGCCCGACACACCCAACACGAAGCCGTGGGGGTTCAGCAGCTTCTTGCGGTTGCAGATCAAGAGGTTTTTGCTCACAGCGTTGACACCATAATAAATGCCGCCCGCGTCCTGAATTTCTTGGACACGGAACGGCATTAGGACAGCGGTGGATTCCGTAGTGAGGGTACGGGTCGTTTTGATACGGCGCAGGCCATAGGGCAAAGCAGTGTTCAAACCGTCCTCCTGCTGGTAGCGGAGGACGGAGAACTGACAAGCCTGCTCCAGTCCGATCGCTTGCAGCGTTTCTGTGTCAGCATCCAACTGCTCCAGCGTGTCGGCCATGTGAACGATAGTCACATTGGCAAAGATCATCCTCTGGTCACGGGTACTCAGATCGTCCAGAAACTCCTTCGTCTCCGCCCGCAGCTGCTCCAGTTCATAGGGGATGCTGGCCGTGAAGTTATTGCGGCTGTTCTGGCGCTGCTGCCACCGGGCAATATCCGCTTCGATGCCGAGGATGCGGCTCTGCACCTCCCGGATGGCCTCATCGGTGGGAATGGGGATAATGTCAATGGACAGCATGAGGTTCTGCGGAAAATCAGACAGCTTAGAGATCATTTCATCTTTAATATAGCTGGCATAGTCCCGCAGGAACAGGACACGGCCAACCTTGCCGCCCAACTCGAAATGGTCTGCCTTAAAGCACAGACCGTCCGGGCAGATGTAGTCCCTAAAGTCGTGCCCTTTCTTCATAGCATCGCTCAGGTCAAAGCGGAAGTGTTCTTCCTCTCCGGTGCGGAAGAAGTCATGGAAGATACGCAGCCGTTCCTGATTATCCAGCGCCCTTGCACCGCTCTCCAAGCGTCCAAAATTCTTCCCAAGATCAGCGTCAACCCTGTGGAAAAAGGTGCGGGCCTCCTCAATATTCTTCCGGGCCACCGAAACTGTGATATACTTGTCCTGAATGAGGTCGTTGCTTTCTGCGGCCTTGTCGGTCAGGACGCGGTTGTACTCCTGACGGTACACATCCAGACCGTCCCCGCGCTCCCGCATCAGGATACTGCGGCGAAAGTCCGCACCATTCAACCGCCTGTTGTTGATGGTGATTTTCGTGGTGGCATCCGTAGGCAGGCTGTTCAGTACACCGCAGTAGGAAGTGAACATATTGTGTTGATCGTCACGGGAGGCCAGCGCATAGTTAATATCCGCAAAACGCCAAGTTCGACTGAATTTGCCGCCGGTCTGCCAAATACCGTCCCGGTAGATCCTCTGGACGGGAATGGACTGCTGGACGCTCCGGGGAATTTTGAACCGCTCCCGTTCACTGCGGTCTGCGGCAAGCAGGGTCTTAATCATAAATGTTCTTCTCCTTTTCGCTCAGAATTTTGCAGTACAGATTTTCAGAGCGGAACGCCCTCGGCCCCGCGTACAAAATCTGCGACTTGATAAACGCCCATACGAACTGCTCAAAGGTCAGGCCGTTATAGCGAAAAAAGCCGGCCACAGCCAGTGGCGCGGCGGCCACGATGCAAACCCAGCTGGCTGTCTCCTTGCCGATAGCCCCCTTCGTCAAAAAGTAGGTGCCGATGGCGGTGCCTACGGCCAGCACCGCACAGATGAACTGCCGTGTGGAGAGGCCGAAAAAAATCGTCTCGCTGTGCTGCCGGACTTCTTTGGGTATCTTAATTTCCATAGAGAAACCTCCTGTCGAAATGTGTCTCAAATTGAGCCGCATTTCTCTTTGAAACTATTAATTTTTCGATTTTTTGACACGATTTTTGAGGTATGAGATAATAGAAGTACCAAATAAAGGAGGTTTTTACTATGACGATCCTGCAACAGGTACTTCTTGCTTTCGCCGCATTTGTTCTGTTTATCTTTGCAATCCGGTTGGTGTTCGCCCTGCTCCTGCGCCTGCAACTTCTGCCCATTCTGGTCTGGCTGGGCGTAGGGCACATCTATCCCCAATGGACAGCGGAACATCCCTTTGTATTCTACGGCGTTTTGGCATTTTTCGGACTGCTGGCGCTGTCCTGCTGGCTCCGCCCGGTGGTGGAGTGGGTACAGGAACGACAAATGCTTCGGCTGGCTGAGCGGCAGATCAAAGATGAGCTGCACCGTGCCAATGCGGAGGGCCGCACCATCACCGGCTTTCAGCTGTGCAACGGTGTCCCCATCCCGGAATATAAGGACTGAAAAACGGCGGGCTGAAGCCCGCCGTTTTCTTGTCTTATAGCCCAAACATCTCCTTTGCGATGCGCTCCGCGCCCTTGATAAGGGCCACCAGTATCAGCATATTGAAAATGGTCTGTGCCACATACTGCCAGCTCATCGTGACAACGGGCAGTGAAGTATCCGCGATTGGCGCGCCGCTGGCGGCAAAGGCGGAAAAAATCAGGCAGGCCAACACCACGATAGCGCCCTCCATGCAGACACCGAGATAGCTTTTCAGGAAGGCTTTTCCCATAAATGATGTATCCTCTCCCGCGAAGGAGGCCAGCGGCAGCGGAGCCAGCGCCGTAAACATATACAGTCGGAAAAAGCGCCCATAAACTGTCATAATCAGGATGAAGGACAGCACCGTAATAAACAGGCTTCCCAAGAATGTGACCATCCAGAGGGGAACAGACTGAAAGAAGCCCACTTCTTCGATAGCATCCGCAATTTCCTGCGGCAGCGTCACACTGGCGGCGCTCATGCCGCCAATGCTGCCCATGATGGACTGCACCACGCCGCCGCACACGGAAAACACGGCAGTCATAATTTCCATGGCACTTCCCACGGCCACCTTTGCGACTATGAAGCGGATGAAATGCCGCAGGGCAAATTCCGGGCGCTGGAGGTCGCGGAAGCTGGCGGCAGAGCGGAATACGCTCATCGCAAAAAACAGCACCAGCAAGCCATAGCCAAAAGCTTTCAGACCGTCATTGATGGTGACGATAGTATTCCAAATCTCACCGCCGCGAAAGGCTTGCGGCGTGGTGGTGACAAGGCTCCATATCTCTGTCAGCTTTTCGTTCCATGTATCAAAGGACGCTTGCAGATTGCCGACGATCCAGTTATTCAAATGATTTCACCCCATTTCTCCAGAGAAGTAAAAGGGGCAGGCTCCACGGCCTGCCCCTTTTCCGTTAGACCGCACCGATGGCAGTGAGAATTTCTTTCGCAAAAGCAATCATCAAGCCGCCGAAAAGGCACAGAAAGCCCTGCGTTCTTTGGCTGGCGTCATGGGACTGGATGGACATTCCCACCTGCACAATGCCCCAGCCGAGAATGATAACCCCCAAGGCTTTGATGATCGAAAAAATGAAATCGGACAGGTTTCCGACAATGGTGAGCGGATCGTCAGCGGCCAATGCGGGGCAAGTCAAGGCGGCGCAGGCCAGCATAGTCAAAACGAGCGCCCCATAGCGGCGTCCGGCCCGGATAGTCCGGCGGTTGGTTTCAGACGGAATACGGTTCTTCTTCATGGTGTCATTCTCCTTAGTCATTCAATAATTTCGATGGACTCCCAGCTGTCCGTAGACAACGGCAAGTCCTCCAGCGCATAGGTCAGGCCGGGGCGGTGGATGTACGGCGCGGCGCCGCCATCCTCCGTCAACTTCAGGCCGGGATGCTTTAGGATGTCATACTTTCTGTCCATCACCGGCAACTCGCCGCGGATGAACAGAATACAGTGGTCATTGTCCAGCGCTCGTACTTCGTCCGGGGTCATCAGCTCCCGCCCGGCCTGCTGGTAGTTCACGCTGCTGGAGCCGCCGCGTCCTTTAGAGACACTGCGCGTCCGGGTATCCAGTGTTTCCTTGCCCAGCAGTTCAGAGATATATTTGAAGGTACTGACCTCGTTGCCTCCTAAGTATAACAGCGTATCAGCGTTGCCGATCAGGCCCTCCCAGTCATCCTTGAACAGGGCTTTCAGCGCGGAAATATTTTGCAGGACGATGGTGGACATGATGTTGCGGCTTCGCATGGTCGCTTGCAGCTTGCCGAAATCATCCGGGAGGGATACATTACAAAACTCGTCCATCATCATTCGCACGGGGACGGGCAGCGCCCCTTGATGTACCTTGTCAGCCTGATAGTAAAGGCTTTGAAAGGCGCAGGTGTAGAGCATACCCACGATGTAATTAAAGGTGCTGTCATTATCCGGGATGATGGCAAACACGGCCTGCTTGCGTTCTCCCATTTTTTCAAGCTCCATATCATCCTTGGCGGTAATGTCTTGAATCTCCGGCAGGATAAAGGCGGACAGCCGCACAGCTGCGGAGATCAAAATGGACTTGGCCGTTTTCCCGGCTGCCTGCTTATAAATCTTATATTCCCGCACGGCGATATGGTCGGGGTATTCTTCCTCCAACGCTTCAAACAGCAGGTCTAAGGGGGATTGGTAGTCATCATCGTCCTCTTTGGCTCCGCCGTTTTCGATCATGTAAATGAGCATTTCAAAGTTCTGCTCCTCCGGCGGCGCTTCATGGATCAGATACAGAATAAGGGCTGTGTCCAGCGCAATTTCCGAGCGTTCCCAGAACGGGTCATTCTGCTGCGCGCCTTTGGGAGTGGTGTTCTTGATGAAATTGTTTACCAGTTTCATCACATCTTTATCGTCCTTGATATAGGCAAAAGCATTGAAGCTGTCTGAATGAGATGGGTCGATCAGGTCAAACACCTTGATAACATAGCCCTTTTGAAGGAGCAACGGTGCCACGGCCCGGAGCGTTTCGCCCTTCGGGTCAGTCACAAGAAAGCTGCAATTTGCCTCCATCAGGTTCGGCTTCACAAAAAAGCGTGTTTTGCCCGCACCGGAGCCGCCAATCACGATTTGCAGGAGATTGCGGCGGTGCATTTTGCCGTTCAGGCTCATGCGGACATTCTGCGTCAGGATGGTGTTGTTGCGCGGGTCTTTGTCTCGATATTTGGCATTTAGCTGCTTGGCGCTGCCCCATTTGGCAGAGCCGTGTTCTTCTCCCGGCCTTCGGTTTTCACGGGTCGAGTAGTAGAGAGCGATGGCAGCGCCATAGGCCACCAGTGCCGCCAGCATGAATTTCGCTGTGTGCGATGTCCATCGCACGGAAAAGGGATGCTCCATCAGCCATGAAAACCGCCCCATCAGCGTGAACAGTGTCATGCCGGACTTATACTCCGTTGCCAGTAGTGCCGCCAGCCAAAGCACCATCGGCACGGGCAGCAGCCACAGCAGCGGGTTATGGTCTTGATTTTGTCTCATGCGGTTCTCCTTTTACGCAAATAGGGCCGCCCCTTTTCAGGAGCGGCCCATAAAATGTGTCTCAAAATGAGACGCATTTCGACACCATCAATATCCTGTGCGGGGCAGCTTGGGAACGGCGGGCTTTCCATACACGGAAATCACCCAGCGGCTCACCGCCTGCACCCATGTCCCATTATATGTGCCTCCTGCGTCAGCTACATTTACAAAGGAACCTGCGGACAGCCCGGCCACAGCTTTACAGTGAAGATACGGTGCTTCGACCTGACTAAAGCCCGTCGGGGCCTGCCCGAATACGAACATAATCTCCGTCACGCGCTCGTTGGAGGCCAAACCCAGCGCCACCGAGGACGCTGCCAGCGTGTAATTTTTGCCGGTGGAGAGGTTGTCGGCCAGAGTGCGGTAATCGCCCCCATTGACACGGTAGACGATTTTGTAAGTGCCGGGGAAGTTATAAGTACCGGTCACAACCTTTTCCAGCCGCACCTGTGCAGGGAGAGTGTCCCGCCAGTAGAAATTGCTCAAGCTGACATTGGAGGTGTTGGCAATATGAGAGAACGCATACCGAACCGGCTGATTTGCCATGATCTCTTTGGGGCCAGTCTTGGTAATAGATACGCCAGTAGTGAGGCTCTTGTCCTCTACCTCAAGACGGGCAATCTGACCTTCATACTCAAGGTAGACCGTCAGTTCCTTTTCACTGATGCCGTAATGCTCCGGGGCCTTTACCTCCCGGACAAAGTACCGCGACAAGGGCAGCTGCTTAGAAACGGCCAATCCTCGGCTGTTGGAGCGAATGGTATCGACCACATTTCCAGCCTTGTCGGTAATCTCAAAAACCGCCCCCTCCAGCAGTGTCCCGGCCGGCAGACCGTTGGTGGAGTTATAGTCCGCAGAGCGCTTTGTAATCTGGATCTGTCCGGTAATGGGTGTATTTTCCCATTCGACCTCAGTGGTTTCGCCGGACTTCACATAGACCGTCTTTTTCTGTGTGTCGCGCACATAGCCCTCATTCTCCAATTCACACAGAGAGTAGCGTCCAGCGGGCAAGTCCTCAAAATAGGCATAGCCGCGGTCATCGCTGGTGGCCTGTGCGATTGGGGTATTGGTACTGTCATAGAGCAGGAAAGTCACACCGGGGATAGCCGTTCCGTCTACACTGGAAATTTTGTGGATCAGGATGCTGGAAATAGGAGCATTATAAAACCAAAGCTGCTGAGTATCATTGGCGCGGACTTCGATGGTCTGGGTACGGGAGGCATCGTCAATGCGATAGCCCTTGATCGTCTCCACTTCCGTCACGATAACCGTGCCGACGATGCCGCTGAGAATGATCTGACCGTTCTTGTCCGTCCGGTAAAGTCCTTTGCTGGAAAGGGGGCCATTGTCCACATAGCTGCCATCGGAATAGGTGATTTGGAACAGCACGCCCTCCAACGGGGTTTTCTTATCCGCGCTGGACAGCTTATTGATGATGAGAGAGCCTTGCGGCTGGTTTCTAAACTCCAGGGTGACGGTCTGGCCCGCCTTGATGGTCGCAGTCTGTGGTGCATCATCCAGCAGGTAGCCTGCCTTGGCGCGGGTCTCTTTTACCACCAGCACCGTACCGGGAGTGATACCGCTAACGGTGAAGCTGCCCGCGCTGTCGGTGGTGTATTTGCCGTTGGCATCGCCCACCACGGTGCCGCCCGCGGTAGTCACCATAAACTCAACATCGGAGATGGGTTCATGCGTCACGCTGTCGATCTTTTTCACCAGCAGATTGCCCTTGGGAGAATTGCCAAAATAAAGCTGCACCACATCCTGCTGCTTGCCGCTGATGTAGACCGTCTGCGGCGCAGAGTCGATCACATGGCCGCTGTCGCTGGAAAGCTCCTCAACGATGTAAGTGCCTTCTTTCAGCCCGGTCACGGTAAAGCTGCCATTGGCCGAGGTCTTGTAGGTTCCAATAATCGTACCGCCTGTGCCGGAGGTTCCGGTCAGATACTTCACCTGAAAAACTACGTTGCTCACTGCTTCGCCAGTGATACTATCGTACTTCCAGACCACCAACGCGGAGAGGGGAATATTTTCAAAGGTCAGCGTCTTGGAAGTGCCGGACTGGATGTAGACCTCCTGTGTGGCCTCCTTGATAGAGTACCCCGTGGGCGGCTCCAATTCCGAAATTTTGTACCAGCCATCACGCAGACCGCTGATTTGGAATTGACCGTTTTCATCGGTATAAAAAGTGCCCAGGTCATTGATCTCACCGCTGTCGGTATTGTTGCTGGCGTAGATCACTTGGAACTTTGCGCCCTGCAAAGGATCTCCTGTCACGCTGTCCACCTTTTTCACCGTCAGGCTGGGCTTCTGGTGATTTTCAAAGTAAACGGTGTGGTCGCGGTTAGGATAAAGAGTTACAAGCTGAGAGGGGGCGTCCAGCAGCCACGGGGCCGGTACGGACTTTTCAGAAATTTCGTACACGCCGGGGAGCAGGTTCTTCAGCTCCGCCTTGCCCTCGCCGTCTGTTTTGATCTGATCGACGCTGTGTCCATCTGCGGCACGGACTTCAAAAACGGTATCCGCGATGGGTTCGCCGGTATCGGCATCATGCTTATACACGGTGAGGTTGGGCCGCTTCTGGTTTTCAATGGTCAGGGTGCTGGTCTTGCCGGGGAACAGTTCCACATGATATTCCCGCAGGTCAAGAATGTGAGAGGAATCCGTAGAGGTTTCCCGCACAGAGTACACACCGGGTTCGAGGTCAGAAATCAAAATCTCGCCCTGCTCGTTGGTCGTGCGGTCAAGGTAGTGTGTCCCATCTTCGATCCGCGCGATCCGGAACGACACATTTTTCAGTCGGCTACCGTCCGAACTGGTTTTAATGATTTGCAGAGCGGGCTTGATGGTGTTCGTAAAAACAAACTGTGCGTCCTCGTTTGGGTCAAGCTGAATAATGCGCTGCGCTTGGTCGATCACATATCCTTCGCAGGATTTTTCCGTCACCACATACGCACCAGTAGGCAGCTTAGACAGGTCAATTTCGCCGTTCTGGTCGGTGGTAAATTCTTTGGGGCCATAATCACCTGCCACGGACTTAATTTCAAAAACTGCGTTGGGAATGACCTTGCTGGGGTCGGTGCTGTCCACCTTTACCAGTCTCAGACCCGGCTTCACATCATTAAAGAAAAGCAGTTCCTTAATGCCATCGCCAGCGGACAGTTCCACTTCCTGCGGTGTGGTGTCGAGGATGTGACCGTCACTGCCGGTATCCACCTCTACCGTGCGATAGGTGCCGGGAGCAACATCCGTCAAAAGAATCTCGCCAAACTCATCTGTGCGGAACTTGCCGAGAGAAACACCATCACGCCAAACCTCAAAGGTGACGCCAGACATGGCCACCATATTTTTGCGGTCATACTTGATAATTCTCAATCCCGGCAATTCCTTATTCACCAGAGAAAAGGTCGTCGTTTCGCCCGTGGACACGGTAGCCGTATAGGTGGCATCGTCCTTCAACCAGCCGGAGGGGGCAGTGATCTCTTTGATTTCATACGCACCGGGTCTGATGTTGTCAAAGATGGCATAGCCCGCAAAATTGGTTTCGGCGGTATAGGTGACACCGCTCTCGATGTGCTTGATCTGCACCATAGCACCGGACAGGTGAGCGCCGGTGTCGGACAGTTTTTCAATGCGGAGCGTCCCGTATGGCTCGTTCCAGCAGGTCAGCTCCGCCACCTTGCCGTACTCCACCTTGATATTCTGCGCGGGGTTATCACTGAGCAGGTGATCCAAAGGTGCGACACGCTCATACACGGTGTAATTTCCAGCCAGCGTCAGAGGAATAGTCACCGTACCATCCGCCCCAGTAGCAAATGTGCCAACGGTGGCTCCATCAGGATCGACTACTTCAAAAACAGCTCCGCTGAGAGGTGTGTCCGTTCCTTTCTCCAACTTGGTGATTTTCAGGCCGGTGTCGGGCGGCTCTACCTCACCGCCGTCGCTGTAATTGCTGTAGGTGGACAACCGCATGGTGACAGTAGGATCGGTGTCGCACATATAGTTCTGGAGCTGACCGTACTTGTTCTGCTCCGCGCACACAGCGTAAAACACGGCATATTTATAAACATCGGTGGTAAAAGAAAGCTGGACGCTGCCGGTCTTGCCTGCCACAGCAGAGGCCGGGTACAAAACCTTAAATTTACCGCCATAACCATCGCCGGTGCTGGAGGTAGTAATGGTGGTAATGTCGTTGTTGTCCATATCAACAATGCGCGTTCCAGCGGGAACGGAGGATGGGTCAGTGAACGCCACACGAATAGCGTAATTGCATACCCATGTGTCGGAATGAAGCGTAAATACCTGCTGTTTGTACTGTTGACCGCCTACCGTTACGGTGTAGGCGGTATCACGGTCAGGCGTAGCGGTGACACGGGGCGAGTAGACCTTGCTCCACGCCGTGCCGCGCACATAAATGTCCTTGGCTGCGGCCAAAATGGCCTGCGCCCGCTGAAGCTCCGTGCCGGTCAGATTGGGGTTGACCTTTAGATTGTTGATGTTCCAGTTCGGCAACAGGTAACACCACAAGGCCATTTTAGTAGCATAGTACGCATGGAAGCGATTTTCTAATTTGAGTTCCGTGAGGCTGCGAGTAGGGTAGCCGTTTGCGATAATACCCATAATTTTCGGATCGCTGCCTTTTTCCTCGGCAAGATACTTGATGCTCTGGCCGGGGGCCACGGTCTGGGGGACGCCGTACACATTAGGATTCACACAATATGCGGGGGTTTCTCTCGTTTTCCCATTTTCACCCACATAATTAAAGTAGGTGTAGATCAGTTCCCGCACTCTGCCGTTGATGGAAAGATAGGACAGTTTTTGTCCGCCGTTGTAGATGTTGACTTCGCCCAAAGCCTCCGCTTCACTGCTGGCGGCAAGCGCCGTGGCCGGGAGCATCCCCAGCACCATCACCAGCACAAGAAGCATGGAAATCAATCGTTTTTTCATAGTGCCTCCTCCAAAATGGGCAGAAAGAGGCCCTATGCGGTTCTCGCATCACCCCCTTCTGCTTGAAAATCAGATGTATTACTTACAAAAACCGCAAGAGAAAAGGCAGTCGAAATGTGTCTCAAATTGAGCCGCATTTTGACTGCCGCTATTCAGTTTTTAGCGCTCCACGGCGCAGACCATCCAGCGATACGCCGACTGATCTCTGACACAGGTATAAAGGGTCAGGCGGTTGTCACTGCTGGCCGTTGTGCCGCTGGTGTCCGTCTCCAGCACCTTTGAAACGCTGGTGACGGTGTAGCTGCGCGTTCCCAGCTTTGTTGTGTAGGTGATGGTATCGCCCACGGTCAGCGTGTGGATCTGTCCAAAATGATTGTTTATGCCGCGGTTGTGCCCGGCGATACACACATTTCCATTCCAAATGCTGGTGTCATTGAAATGCCCCGCGCCCTTTTTCAGTGCGGTGCTGTCCGTACCTTCATAGACCTTGACGGTCAGACCAATAGACGGAATTTTCAGTGTTCCCAAACTGCCGTTGCTGTAATAGAGGTCAGAGGAAACCGGAGTGTACGCCGTGCTGTTCCAGCTGCCGCCGCTATCCACTGTGGGATAGGACACACTGCCAACAGAGCCGACGGAGCTGACCAGCCCGCCGCTGAGGGCATCGGGGATCAGGTTGGGCGTCAGGGGTTCCCCCGTATTGGGCAGGTAACTGGTGGGGCTGCCAAAGGTGGGCGGGATCAGTGCCGTGTTCTTGCTGCGGTCAACATTGTCCGCGCCGTACTCCGTGACCGTTTCCATGCTGGTCGGCCTGCCAAAGAGATAATCCTCCGGGGCATCCACTGTGTAGTCCAGCGCATAGGCGGGCACGGCGGCCAGCACGGCGGCCAGCACGGCGGTCAATGCCGCCGACAGGCATAAGGTTTTCCATTTCATTTTGTGTACTCCTCCCATTTCTTTTCGTTCTTACGCTTTTTCAGCCAATTACTCCCCAGCACACTGAGGCCGACCACACCAGCGCCAGCAGGCAGGATCAGCAGATAGCGCCAGTCGAAAGCGCTGCGTTCCGTCTGGATAGGCGTCCCGCTGAAAATGGCGGTGTAAATGGTATCATCCATCGTGGTACGAACTACCTCGCCGGAATAATCCGCCGTGACGATATAGCCAGTAGCATATTTGCTTGACACCTTCCCAGTATAAGTAGCCGAAGCATGATAAAAGCCATCCGACTCCTGCCACTGCACATCCGCAAGTTCCATTGTGCGGCCATTGTCTGTGATGCTCTTGGGGACAAAGGACACATCTGCGTCAGACAGGTTCGGGTAACTTCTCACCGCCGTTACGGTCTTGGTGGAGGTGTTGTATCCCGCAGCTTCTACCTTGATGCTGGAGGTATCCAGCACCAGAGTTCCGGTGTAACCATCCTCCGTGGTAACGGTACGCTCCGCGGCCAGCTGGGGCATGATCTTCTCCATGTCCTTTGTGTCCGTGTTCAGCGTGTAGGTTTCTGCATAGTCCTTCGCATCGCTTTTGGGGTTCTCCTGCCGGGTCACATCCAACAGCGTGTAGTGCCAGCCCTCCCGGTCAAAATCGCTGACAGGGATGCTGGCCGGATCATCTGTGGGAGACAGAAGATAGGTGCGCTCCAGCCGCATTTCCTCTCCACTGGCGTACTCGTTGACCTCCGCGGGATAGAGCGTCGGCGTCAGGAGCAGTGCATCCGCTGCTAAGGCCGGACAGGTCAACAGGCAGGAGAGCAACGCGGTGATGCACAACGATACTGTGCGTTTCATAGTGGTTCCTCCATATTTATATATAATGTAGAAATGTGTCTCGAATTGAGACACATTTTGAAAAGCGCCCCGCCGATGGCTCACGGCGGGGCGGCTGACGGGTTCGCTGGCACTGCGTTGGATGCGCCGCGCTCCCAATATGGCAAAAGCCGCTGTCAGCGGCTTTTGGGGTGTCCTCCCCTTGATTACCCAATGAGCCAGCGAACAGCCCGGTCAAGGCTCAGCCAGTGCGCGCACTGGCTGACTCCGCGCATGATTGCGCCAGCAATCGTGCGGCCTTGACAGGGGTGGGCGGTGGCTCATACTCCCCAAAGGGGAGACACCCCCTGTTGTCGGGACTTTACCGGGTGGGACGATGTACCGGAGCGCGGCTGCGCTGTTTGCCCATCTCCAGATTTTTTTCGATGGAGCGCCCAAACTGCTTGCTGGTATCCTGAATATTATCGAGGGCCTGTCGGCACTCCTGCGGTTCCCAGCCCTCATAGAGAGCAGCGAGGTTCGACATATCCGGCATAGGCCGTTCAATCCCGTATCTGCGGCAGAGGATATAGGAAATGCTCTGCGCGTCCAATTCACATTCGCTGCGGTCATAGCTGGCATTGGCGCCCTTGGCATGGAAACGGCTGTGGGCTACCTCGGCGGTGATCGCCGCAAAGGCTTCGTTGTCAGGATAGTCCGGGTTGATGGCCAGTTCCAGATTGGCCGCATCATAAAAGGCGGGCGTGGGAAGCTCCTTGTCGATGACCACCGGCACAACGGCATAGTTCAGAACGGTGGTCAACGCCGCCTCCATCTCCTTGCTGTCATTCTGCAAGGTAATCCGGGAAATATCCCGGCCCTGCGTCTGCTTGATGTCATAGGCATCCGCCAGCGTATAGCCGCGCCCCATAGGAGAGCGGGCAAAAATTTTCACGCCGTTGTTCTTCTCGCTGTCCATAACGGAACGGTTCAGCGTTTTCCAGCGGTCACGGGTTCCGAACACGGTGGCCTCCGGGTTCCCAAACATCACCAGCGCGATATTGCCGGCGCTGTAAGAGGGGTTGTCCCCCTGCATCTCCAGATAGCGGGCGTATGCTTCGGGATTGCTGGTGATCTCCGTAATTCCGGCATCCTGCATCGCCGTAGTATTTTCCCTTTCGGCCTGCTGGGCCTCCTTCCACTTCGTATCGTTTTCGGCCTTCCGGCTCACGATCTGCTCCAGATTTGCCATACAAAAAATTCCTCCTGTTATCTTGATTTCTGCTGTGTGGGCTGGGAACGCTGCTTGGACTGTCCTTCCCGCATCCCCGCAGCGGTTTTCTGCAACACGGCCAACCGGCCTTTTACCGTGGGAATATCGCTGATTTTTTCAGCCGTGTCAGTAGTCCTCGTCATCCGGCTCGTCCTCGATGGTGTCGAGCCATTCCCGCGCTCTGGTGAGGAGTTCCCTTGTTGAGTGCGGGGCGCGTCTTTTTTTATGGGATCGTCCTCCTGCGTCTGCGTGGGGGCGGGATAACCCCGGCGCTGCATGAACAGATTGACCGGGGATACAAAATCCGTATTGGTGACGAGCGCCACCACACCGTCATCCTCCTTTGTATCCCGGATCGCGGCAAAGAGGATATTCGGCTTGGCATATTTGCGGAAATCGTTCAAATCCTCAGCCTTGATGCAAAAGGTTTTCAGTTCCTTGCCCTCCCGCAGCAGGCGCTTCATGCTGGTTTTACCCACCAGCTTTTTATTGTCCTTCGCCAAAGCATACAAAAAGGCGGTCAGGTTTTTACAGCCTGCCGCCAACAGCTTGATACTGGCCTCCGTCAGCTGGATGCTCTCCTTTACCATCAGGTCGGCCACTTCTCCACTTGCGTCCATTTCCTTTCACCTCCCGGTTTTCAAATATTCGATCAGATCCACCATCGTACACTGAGGGGCGTACCGTACACAGCGGTTTATCAGCTGCTTGATGTGCCCCTCCCGCTGGGCATCAGGGAGCCGTTCAAAAAGTGTTACATCCCGAACAAGTTCAGGATAGTCCATCAAAATCACGCTCCCACGGTGGGCGCCGCTTTCCATATACTCCACATGAAGCAGCAGCGCCAGAACCGGCCAGCAGGTCTGTACCTCAAGCATAGAGAAAAACCCATTGGCATCACTGTCAGCGGTGTAGACCTCGGACAGAGCCATCAACCGAAAGCGGTCTTTCCGGGCCAGAAAGAGATAATCGTTATACCGGCTCTGCTCCAAAATCTCCAATTCCGCCTTTAGGCTGTCATGGTCAATAGGTTGGTACGCCGCGGTCAGTTCCAACACTTTGCTCAGGTCTGCTTTTATCAGCTTTTTCATGGTCGCTCCTTTCCTTTGAAATTTCCATCTGCGCCCGCACCGTGGGAATATCACCCTCAATACGGGCGCATAGCTTCAGCTCCCGGCGTAATACCCGCAGCCGTGCGGTGATCGTGCCGATCTCCTCGGAACAAGCTGTATCATCCGGTGCTTTTCGGCGCAAGCGGTATAAATCAGCCCGGCGGTCTGTCAGGGCGTCGATCTCCGCTTGCAGTGCCTCCTGCTGCATGGTCAGCTGCTCCACGCTGTCAATGCGGTTTTTGCGAAGATAAAAGAACTGCTCTTGGTAGCGGTCAAACTTGATGATTTCCTCCCGTGAAACTGGGGTCTTGCGCCGGGACGGCGGCTTTCTCAGCAGATAAAGGTATTTCAGATACAGAAACCGAATGCCTTGTGTACGGCCTGCCTTTAAGGGCAGATTACCTTTTACCCGATAACGCCGCCCATAAGAGAAATACCGCTGCGGCAGGATGGGGGTATGGTCGCTGATTGGCGGCGCTGTGCCGGTGCGGCTCTCCGTAAGGCGGGAGAATATTTCCGTCTCGCTGTACCCAGCCCCCAGCTTGTCCAGCCGGAGGAAGCGCACACCGCCCGGCGGCTTGACCGCCGCATGGGTCACTTGGGGATACCGCTTGACCTGATAGCCCATTTTCACCAACTCGCCCCAAAAAGAACGCATGGTGTAGGCGTTGGCGATGGCAGTATCTATATCCGCACGGGCCAGTCCACGAAAATTGGGCTTTCCTGCCTTTCCTGCCTCCCACTCGGCACGGCTGATGGATGGCTCACTGGGTTCGATGACGGACAGACCATGCGCCAGACAGATCGCGTCCGATGTGCCCCGGATGCCTACCCCGGAGCCGCCCAGCAAGTCCGCGATGCGATCACGGTACATAGAACCGTCCACAAAAGACACGCTATTGAATACGATATGTGAATGTAGGTGTGCCTTGTTCAAATGCGTGGACACCACCACTTCATATTTATCTGCCAAAAGCCGCTGCGCCAGTTCAACGCCGATGGCGTGAGCCTGTTCCGGCGTGACTTCTCCGGGGGCAAAGGACTGGATCACATGATAGCCCTTGCGCTTGCGGCTGGCCTTGCCCCAGCGGCGCTTGGTGTCCATCATGTCCGCATAGGCGGTTTCCCGGTCACAGTTCAGAGCGGTTTCAAAACAGTCCTGCTCGGTCTTATCCCGATTCATAGCGTAGTCCAGCACCGTTTCCAGAGAGGTTTTTTCCTCATTCTGCGTATAATTCAGGCATCTGTCCAGTCGGTTATGAATAACGATGATCTTCGTATATGCCATTTAGAGCCGCTCCCTCACAAGCCGCGTGGCCTGTCGCACCAGCCGCAGGGCCTCCGTGATCTCATTTCCGGTGGCTGCACCCCTTGCGTTGGCCTGATGGGCTAACTGGTTGATGTTGTTCCCGATGGCAGACAGTGCCCGAAGCAGGTCGGCATAGGCATCAGGCGGGCGAGGGCGGAGGTTCACGCCCATGATAAGCTGCCGCACCAGCGGCTCCTTCTTTAGGCCGGTCACTTCCGCCTGCTGGCACAGGTGGGCATACTCTGCGGCGTTCAAGCGGAGCGTCATTGTCTTTGCTGTTTCTCGCATGGCTGTTTCCTTTCTGATAAAAAATAATGCGTCTCAATTCGAGACGCATTTCGACAAGTAACATGGGGTCTTAGGGGCGCGCCCCTAACCAGCGGAATTTTGATGTCAAAATTCCATGCTGGCTGGGACAGCGACGCAAAGCGCCGCTGTCTACCGTGTCGGGGAATGTTTCTTTTTGATAGTATGTTTTTCCTTTTGGGAACGCTGTTTCTTAGGTGCGAAAGTAGGAACCTCCAGCATATCCGCATCGTCCAAGCAGTCCAGCAAAGCATCCACTTGACCTTGATCCGGGCGTTCCGGCTCTTTGGTTGCCACCGTATAGCCCCGCATCAACTGACCGTTGATGGAAAAGCGGCCTTTATGCTCTGCCGGGATCGGTGGACATATCTCAACAAACAGGTCAGCGTAGGCAGCGATACGGCCTTGCAGATATTTTTCCATGGATGCTCTATCCCGAAAAACCTTTCTGTCCTGACCGGCAATTTTCCAGCCATCACCGGAGTAGTCCGGGTTATGCGGTGTGTTGAATGTAACTGACCATGTGATTTCCCATGACTTCGGGACGGATTTTTTCAGTGCCCTATCCCATTCGGTTCGTTCATACTCGCGCCATGAAAAGCGGTACACCATATTGCTCATTTCATGGTTGCCATATTCACTGACCGTCCATTGGTTTGAGGTATGAGGCGTAGGCGGCGTTTTGACATATTCCAGAGCCTTCATATACTGCTGGGTCTGCTGGGCCTGTTTTGACCATTCCTCTACTGCGGCGTCAATGTGCTGACATATTTCTTTTTCACGGGCAATACTCTCGGCTTTGCGTTCCAGCAATTCATCCACGCCGCACTCGGTCAATTTATAAAAACCATCGCGGCCGTGTTGAAAGCTGATGTACTCGCGGACTTCCAACTCCCGCCCCGGCTCTAAACGGCTGTATCCCATGGCACACCGCCTATCTTACTGGAACGGACTTTTTGCGTTCAGCCTTCTTTTCAGAAAAATGCGCTTTCGGCTTCTCCGCCGGGGGTACTGCGGCATCCGCATCGTCCAGACAGGCCAGCAGGTCATCAACGGCCTTCTTGTTGGGTTCTTCCTTGTCTGGGGGAGCCAGCGTGTACCCCGCCGCCAAATAGCCGTTGATACTGAACATCCGTCTGCACTCATTAGGGACTGGCGGGGAGATTTCCCGGAACAGGTGACAATATAGGTCAAACCGGCCTTGGATATAATGCTGTGCGGCCTCCATGCTGGGGTATTTTTTCTTATCCTGCCGCGCGACATAGATACTGTCTCCCCAATAATTCCGGTAGTTGCTGTCTGGCTGCTTGGGAGCGTTGTAGACGATGCCCCAGCTAACGAGGTAAACATCGGCGGCTTTTTCATAGGAGATTTTATATCGCATTTTATAGGTGCGGTTGCTGATTTCCCATATCCCGTTTTTGTCTTGTTTCCACTCATTGGAGGTATGCTCGACCTCTGGCGTTTGCAGATATTCCAGCGCCCGTTCCAGCAGCATCGTCTGTGCGGCCTGCTCATCCCACGCTGCCGCAAGTTTTTTCAGCTGGGCGTACAGTTCTTTTTCCTGCGTAATACTGGCCTCTTTACGCTGTGCGACTTCTGCGCTCGTCAGCGTGACCAGCGGTGCAATATGGGGGCCAGCCCGCCAATCGTTGAAAGAAATATTGTGCTGGATCGTCATTTGCTGGCCGGGCGTGATACCGTCCTGATATGCGTTCAAATAATAAAAGCTGTCCTTACTGTCCTTTTCGGGCATGGACTCAACACCTCCTATCTGGCCGGAGTGTCCGGCCTCTTTTTTGCTTTTGGCTGCCAGCCCTTTTGCAAGCGATGTTCCATGGAAATAACGCGGTACAATTCCGCTTCACTTTTGGGGCAGCAGCGAAAATTCCGAATGGCTCCATACTCAAAGAAAATTTCTTCCCGCTGCTTTCTGTACTGCTCCGTCGGCATACGAAACTTCTCCCCGGAGTAAAAGGTAAGCTCCACATCCTCAAAGGGAATAGCGGCTTTTATGACCCGCTGTACCTGTTCCCGGTAATTCAGCTTCACAACATGACCCATAGGGGCCGTGCCACGCCGCCCAGTGATGGTGACGCGATAAGCTGCGGTGCCATCGGGCATATCCGCATAGTGTGTCCAAATCTTATACCCGTCGCTGTCTCGGAGAAAAGCATCTCGTTCCAGCACACACCATGTCCCGTTAGGGCGAGACATGAAGTAGAATATCCGCTCATCCATATAAGGGCTGTTCAGTGCGTCACGCAGCTTTTGGGCGTCCAGTTCAAAGTCTTTCTTGTAATGCTGCGTATTCTGGGATACCACTTCATCCAGAAACGCGATCAAACTGATTTCTTTTCCCATAGCGCACCTCATCGAGTCTGCACGGAGCGGTGGGGAGTTATCTTGTGGAACGGCTTTCGCTTGAGTGGTCGTTTGATCGGGGATAGCCATTTGGCTTCAAAATCAGCCAGCGTCATACGCTCGACACAGGATTGACTTTCAAAATCGCCGGGAGACAAATCGAGATAACCGTTGGGTGGAACGGGAACAGGGCTTGCGGTCAGGACAGTACCGAAATGCTCCACCGTGATATGCCGGGCAAGCAGACAGGGCTGGCTCCAATCCTGTTCACTGGTCTGCATATCATAGGCATATACGCCTTTTGGGATAGTGGCGCGGTCTACTCGAAGGGTAGTGAAAAGGCCGGGGATACCTAAAATCTCCACGGCCTCATAGTGTTCTTTCCGGGCGTCAACTGCGCTCATAGGCATTTCTCCTTTTTGTTCGCTGTTTTTTCTGTGTAGGCGGCGGCAGTTCTTTCGGTGGGTCGATACCGTCGATCAGTTCTGCGGCGGTATTGCGGATCAGTTCTAATGACGCTTTCAGCTGCGATAGATCCTTTCCGTGGCTCCATCCGGCCACATAGCCGAAAGAGTAATCTGCGGTATCAATACCAAAGTGCTGACAGACCACATAGGCCACGCTTTCAGCCTCCATTTCCCGGACAAAGCGCCGCTTGCGCTGCGGTGGTGTTTCACCGTCACCGTCCTCTATCGGTGCATGGAGTTTAGCGTGGCTGACCTCATGGATCATGGTTTTGATGGTTTGTGCTTGGCTCATGTCGGGCTGGACAAAAATGCGTTGTTCCGCAAAATTGCAACAGCCATAGGCATCGCTGGGGAAACGCTCAATGTGGATGGGATAGGGGGAAATGCTGCGGATCGCAGCCACCATACTCTCGTATTGCGCTACATCACTGGTCAGCTTTTTGACGATTTCCGGCAGCGGTTTTCCCTCTGTCTGGCTTATGTCGAACACGGTGACTGTCCGAAAACTCATGCGCTGTACCCACTGGACTGATTTGCTGGAAGAACCGTCCGGGGCAGTTTCCTCCACTTCTTCCTGCCTGCGATAAGGGCAGGGGGCGAGGATGGTAATGCCATGCTCGCCCCGCTTGACCTGTCGGCCAAAATTCTTTTTCCAGTCACCATATCCAGCTACCTGAGAAGCACCGGGACACTGCAACAAAATCAAAAGAATATTGCCGAAGCTGTAACGGTGGAATTTAGACATGATACTGAGATATGCGGCATACCTCTCACTGTTGAACAATTCCGTGATACCTGCTTCCAGCTGATTGGTGAGTTCCTGCACCTTTTCCATTCGTTCTTGATAGCCTATCTATCACCACCTCCTGTCGAAATGCGTCTCATTTTGAGACGCAAAAAACGCCCTTACGGGCGTCAGCGCTCCCGGTCGGGCTTTTTCCGATGGCGGGAAAGTTTTTCTTTATCACGATGGCCAGACGGTAAATCGCGGGCCGCTTCTCTGGCTCTGGCGATCATATCTGCTCTGGCGGCCTGCTTATCGCTGAAATAGTTTCCGAAATTGAAGTCTTGAAAGCCAGAATGTGCGTAGGCTTTCCATGTCACATAGGGGGACACGGCTTTGGGATTATGGGCGAGGACGATCTCGACCTCGCCCACCCTAAGACTGTCGATCACGGTATAACCCTGACAAACTCGCTTTTCTTCCATTTCTGCTCACCTTGCCGGGGTAGGAGGCTTTTTAGCCGCACCGTTCTTTTCTGCATCTCTGGCCTTCTGACGCTCGATGGCGCGCTTGCGGAGATCCAGTGCCTCAAACATCGTGCGCTTGACCGTAGCAACCGTAGTCCCCTCATCCGGGAAATAGGGACGGAGTTCGTCATCCTGAAAAGTGACCTTCAGCGGAGGATTGACCTCTCGTTTGGTAGGTGCCACCGATTTCTCGATTTTCTGCGGAGTAAGCGTACCAGCACGGCTTTCCTCCTTGAGCTTAGTCGCCTCGGTCTTAGAGGGGACTTTGCCGCCCTCTTTTTCGATAGCGTCAACAAGGGTTTTCTGCTCGGCAGGTTTCATGTGAGAAATTTGCTCGGCGGTGTCCAGCGGAAGTTCCTTCTTGTCCACCATTTTTTTCAACGGCTCCTCCAGCTGATTGACGCGCATCAAACGCTGCACACTGGCACGGCTCATGCCCAAATCTTCACCGACCTGCTCGTCACTGCGTTTCATCGGCGCTTTGCCAGCCAGAATGTCCGCCTTAGAACGGCGTCCCGCCTTGCGCTTCAAGGCATCCATCTTCATCTGCGCGGCGCGGGCCAATTCAGAAATAGGAATGTCCTTACGGTGGAGGTTGCCATCTACGCACTGGATTTGTGCGTCATCCTCGTCCACACGCTCGATCAAAACAGGAATGGGATAATTCAGCTGTGCGCCGATGTCATGGCGGCGATGGCCGGAAATAATTTCAAGACCGCCGTTGCGGCCGGGGCGGCAGAGGACGGGTTCACGGATGCCATAGTTTTTGATGGACTCAAACAGGTCTTTATAGTCCTGCGTCTCACGGTTCACCGTAAAGGGATGATCCAGAAAGTCCTTCAGATATGCCGGATGAACGGCCATACTGTAAATTTCCCCCTCATTGGGGATAGGCAGCTTAAAAAAATCAGCTTCGGCAGGGGCATCCAGCCGATCCTCAAACACCTTGGTCACGGCAGAACCTTTCGGCCCATCTGCGGTACGGGTAGCCGTAGCAGCATCCTTCGGCTGTTCCGGCGTTTTTTGCGGCACCGCTGCCTTGGCCGATTCATCGGGCTTTTTAACCTCGTCAGGCTTGGCAGGAACGGCGGGAACATCAGCGGGCTTACTGACCTTGACAGTCTTAGCATCCTTGGCCGCCTTATCGTCCTTGGCAGGTTCAGCAGGCTTCTTCACCTCATCAGGTTTGACGGGAGTAACCGAAGCCACGGCAGGCTTATCATCCTTGACCGCCTTATCATCTTTGACAGGTTCAACGGGCTTCTTCACCTCGTCAGGTTTGGCGGGCGTGACCGGAACCGCAACAGGCTTACCATCCTTGGCCGCCCTATCGTCTTTGGCAGGTTCGGCGGGCTTCTTCACCTCGTCAGGTTTGGCGGGAGTAATCGGAGCCGCAGCGGGCTTGCCATCCTTGACCGCCTTATCGTCCTTGGCAGGTTCAGCGGGCTTCTTCACTTCGTCAGGCTTGGCGGGAGTGACCGGAGCCGCAGCGGACTTGCCACCCTTGGCTGCCTTATCATCCTTGGCAGCTTCAGCAGACTTCTTCACCTCGTCAGGTTTGGCGGGAGTGACCGGAGCCACAGCGGGCTTGCCATCCTTGACCACCTTATCGTCTTTGGCAGGTTCAGCGGGCTTCTGCACTTCGTCAGGCTTGGCGGGAGTGACCGAAGCCGCAGCGGGCTTGCCATCCTTGACCGCCTTATCGTCCTTGGCGGGTTCGGCGGACTTCTTCGCCTCGTCAGGTTTGGCGGGAGTGACCGGGGGCGCAGTGGGCTTTCCATCCTTGGCCGCCTTATCGTCCTTGGCCGGTTCAGCAGGCTTCTTCACTTCACCGGGCTTAACAGCGGCGGGCGATAGAATGGGCGGTTTTGTTTCTTTGGCAGGAATAGGCGGTGCGGGAGTGGGCGGCGCTCCGGCAACAGGTGTCCGAAACGCACCGATCAGCGGGTTTTTCTTTTCGTTGGACATTGATTTACCTCCAAATTCAAGTTTTATGTCGAAAAATGTGTCTCATTTTGAGCCACATTTTCAACCAAAAATTAAAGGCCGAAGTCATGTTGGACTTCGGCCTGATAATGGTTATTCATCGTAAGCGGGGCATTGAACAGCGTGGTAAGCAGATAAGCGCGGATATTACGGACTTGTGTAGTATTACGGCGCAGACACTCAAACACATAGACCATCAGCGAGTAATCCAGCCGGTAGAAGCGGGCTTGCACCTGCGGCAGCGGTATGTTTTCTCCGCCGATCCGCACGGTTGACTGTGTGGAACACATTACATCAGCCATTAGCCCCACGACCTCATCCACATCGTCGGCATTGAACTGTTGACAAAGAAACGGATATTCGATATTTTCTTTGATCTCTCTCAGATACTCGCTTCTATCCATCCATCCCGGCTGCTCGGCGGAAGGCGATGGATGGATAGATTGATTTTTATAGCTAAAATCAGTTTGATTAGATTCAATATAATTACCGTCTGTTTTTCCGAAGTCTGCACTTCGGAAAAACGGAAGTCTTGACTTCGGATTATCGGAACTCTTGACTTCTGATTTTCCGACTTCTTGACTTCCGATTTTCGGAAGTCTGGGAATCTCCTGCGGCGCAGGGGTTTCAGCAGGAACTTGGCGGGCCGCAAAGCGTTTGACATAGATTTTTGTTGGTCTGCCTTGGCCTTGCTTTACTCGCTCGATCAGACCGCAGCCTTTATCTGTATCCAGTTCGGACAATAATTTGACAGCCTTTTCGTGACCACAATTTAAGTCCTCTTGTATCTCGTCCAATGTATAAAAGATATAGACCCTGCCAGCGTCATCGTACCAACCATTCCGCGCTGACAGACCCATTCGGTCAAGTAGGAGGCCATACAGCAGCTTCGCGTCTGTGGAAATTTTTTTGAACTGCTGCCCGGTGACAAGCTGGCGGGGAATACGGTAAAAAGAAAATTGACTGCTTTCGTCTCCGTAGTAATAATCGTATATCATGCTCTCCGCCATGTCGATTTTCCTCCTTAGCGCTGGAAAAAGGTATGAAAAAAGGACACTACCTTTTCAGATAGTGTCCTTTTTTGACCTGTTTCCTTGGGCGTCTGTCAATAAAGTTAGTATTTTCAATGCTTTCAAGATACTTCTTTATCAACACACTCCTGATGAGCCGCTGTTTTTTTGTTCTTAGGGGAGCAGGGGTTTGCAGATCAGTTTATCCAGCTTGGTTCCCAGAATATCCTGGGCATGGGCCGGGCGCAGGACCCAGGCGGTATCGGCTCCGCCGCCGGTACCGGCCACGCACACCACCGGTCCGGGCTGGATGGCGCCGCAATCCAGAGCCATAACGGCACACTCTACGCAGACCTTCGTGCCCTGGCCAAACATCCGCAGGGTGTAGGCCATGATCTCCACCGGGTAAATGCCCTTCATACGGGTGGAAAGACCCCGTTCGGCGCCGGAGAGCACATGGGAGGTGGTGACCACCTGCATTCCGCAGTCCTCCAGTTCCTTCCGGACTTCCGGGGAAAGCTCTTGGGAGCCGGGCTCTTTGTAGCCGTTGGCATGGGTGACTACCACCACTTTCATGCCATTTTGGGCGGCTTCCTTGAAAAAGCGGGCAGTGTAGCCCGAGCCGCTGGCCACCACAATGGTGGAGATGTTTTCTTCTTTGGCGGCTTTGAGGGCCAGTTCCACCGTCTGGGCGGTGCAGTCTTTTCCGGGTTTTTCAAAATACATGGCCATCGCTCCTTTTGCTTGTTTTCTCCAGTGTATCATAAGCAGGGGAAAAACACAACGGCGGTTGCCAAAGAGGAGAGAGGCAGGTATAATAAAGGAAAGATTTTCATCAATGGAAAAAGCGAGGGAATACATATGAAAGAACCCACTTTGCTGGTGCTGGCCGCCGGTATGGGCAGCCGCTATGGCGGCCTGAAGCAGATCGACCCCTTGGGACCTCATGGAGAGATCATCATTGATTATTCGCTCCATGACGCCTATCTGGCCGGTTTCCGCCGGGTGGTTTTTGTGATCAAAGAAGAGCTGAAGGATGTTTTCGAAGAGAAGGTGGGGGCTCTGGCCCGGGAGAAGATGGAAGTCCACTATGCCTTCCAGAAAACCACCGATCTGCCGGAGGGATGTTCCCTGCCGGAGGGGCGGGTCAAGCCCTGGGGCACCGGCCAGGCTGTGCTCTGCGCCAAAGATGTGATCGACGGTCCCTTCGGTGTCATCAACGCCGACGATTTTTACGGCCGGGAGACTTACAAACTGCTGTATGACTTCCTCACCGGCTCCCACACCGGGGACAAGATGGATTTTTGCATGGTGGGCTATGTGCTGAAAAACACTCTGACGGAAAATGGCACGGTATCCCGGGGCGTCTGCCAGGTGAAGGACGGCTTTTTGGAGACGGTCACCGAGCGCACCAAGATCCGGGGCACCCAGGATGGGGGCGCGGAATACACCGAGGATGGAGAGAATTACATTCCCCTGTGTCCTGACAGCACCGTGTCTATGAATGTATGGGGTTTTTCGCCGGAGTTGTTCACCTGCCTGGAAGAGGGGTTTGAGGCTTTCCTCAAGGCTCCTATGCAGGACCCCCTCAAGGCGGAATATTATCTACCTGGAGCGGTGGATGGGCTAATCCAGCAGCAGAAGGCCCAGGTGCACATGCTGCGCACCGGCAGCCAGTGGTTTGGCGTCACCTATCCCGAGGATAAGGACATGGTGAAGGCCGCCTTGAAAAAAGCCTTTGACGAGGGCGTGTATCCCCCTCTGCGGTAATGGTAAGAAAGAAAAAGAGCCGCCAGTGAAGTGACCCCAAAAAGTTAGACAATATTTTGAAGTAAAAATTGTTCAAGCAGCCGAAAGGGCTTGCTGTCTGTGAATTGCAGGCGGCAAGCCCTTTAGCTTTGCCTTGATCCTGCGGTTGTTGTAGTAATCCAGATATTCAACGAGTTCCTGTTTGAAGTGCTCCATGGACTGAAATTCTTGCAGATATAGCAGCTCACTTTTGAGCAGCCCAAAGAAATTTTCTATCACAGCATTGTCCAGACAGTTCCCCTTACGGCTCATGCTCTGCCGGATGCCTTTCTCTCGGAGCATCCGTTGATACTGTTTATGTTGGTACTGCCAGCCCTGGTCAGAATGGAGAATGAGGTTTGTTCCGGCCGGAATTTTTGCAAACGCCTCGTCCAGCATGGTCGTCACCATGCTGAGCACAGGACGATCCGATATGGTATAGCTGACCAGATCGTTGCTGTGCAAATCGAGAATTGGGGACAGGTAGAGCTTTTCTCCGAACAGGCTGAACTCCGTCACATCTGTAACCCACTTCTGGCTCGGCCTGTCCGCATGGAAGTCCCGGTTCAACAGATTTGGCGCAATTTTGCCTACTTCTCCCTTATAAGAGCGATACTTCTTCATCCTGACACGGCAAACTAAGCCCAGCTCTTTCATAAGCCGCTGGACAGTCTTGTGGTTCACAGAGAATTTACGCTTGCGAAGTTCTGCCGTGATCCGGCGATAGCCGTACCGGCCCCTGTTTTCGTGGTAAATCGTTGTGATTTCTTCCTTAACAGATGCATATTTGTCTTCTTTCTGCATCTGCTTCAAATGATAGTAGAAAGATGCACGGGGCAGTTGAGCGATTGAGAGTAGAATACTGAGTGCGTGTTTTTGCCTTAGTTTTTGAACTACCAGCGTTTTTTGTGCTGGCGTCGCTCGTCTTCCAAAACCAAGGCTTGCAAATTTTTTAGGTAGTCATTCTCCGCACGCAACCGCTGGACTTCTGCCAGCAGATCTTCTTCCACCTCCTTCGGCAGCCGCTTTGGCGGACGACCCTTACTGCTGCGGCCACGCCGTTCGATGGCTAACCCTTCCGGCCCTTCCTCCAGGTAGATTCGCTCCCATGATTTGATTCGATCTCTGCTGTTTACCTCAAATCTACGGCAGGTTTCGCTGTAACTCAATTTCTCTTTCTGCATGGTTTCAATCACCAGTTTTTTGAATTCCGGCGTATATCGTTTGTTTGGTACTCCTTTTGGCATAGCAAAACACCCCACATGTTAGACAGTATGATATACTGTCTAACAAATGGGGTGCAGTTCAATTTTATATTGGGTGAATAAAAAACAGTCCCTTTCCTACGGCAGGAAAGGGGCTGTTTTGATGAAAATTTATTTCAGGGTGTCCCGGATCAGGCGAAGCATATTACCGTTGCAGATCTTGTCGATCTCGTCGTCGGTGAAATGAGGCTTCAAAGCGTCCACAATCAGGGACAGGCCGGTGTAATCCTTGAACTCCAGCGTGGAAGTGATGCCGTCAAAGTCCGAGCCGAAGCCCAGAGCATCCAGACCGGCTTTGTCACGGATGTGGAGCATATGACGCACCACCGACTGAATGTCGGTATACTCCGCCCCTTCGTTGAGGAACTGGGAGGCAAAGTTGATGCCCACGACGCCGCCCTTCTCGCCCAGGGCATGAAGCATCTCGTCGGTCAGGTTGCGGGTGTGATTGCACAGGGCCCGGCAGCAGGAATGAGAGGCCATGAAGGGCTTTTTGCTGTGCTTCACCACATCCCAGAAGCCGCCGTCAGACAGATGGGACACATCCACCAGCATACCCAGCTCGTTCATCCGCGCGATGCAGTCCAGGCCGAACTGCTTCAGCCCCCGGTTCATAATCTCCGGATCTTTGGAGTTGGGGAAGCCCAGGCTGTTTTCATAGTTCCAGGTGAAGGAGATCAGGCGCACGCCCTTCTGGTAAAACTCCTCCAGGCGCTCCATTTTGCCCTCCAGAGGCACGCCGTCTTCCACGGTGAGCACGCTGGAAACTTTGCCGGCCGCTTTGTTGGCCATAATATCGTCATAGTTGCAGGCCGGAGCCAGCACATCCTTGTTAGCCTCCAGCTCTTTCAGATAAGCTTTGTAGACAAACTGGAAATAGTCATAGGGAGGCAGAGTGACGCCTTTGCTGGCGCCGCTGTCGTGGGTGGGGATGAAGATGGCGAAGAATTCCGCCATGGCGCCGCCCTTTATCAGCTTTTCCATGTTGATGTGGCCCGGGTTGTTCCGCAGGGTCACTTTTCCTTCCGAGCGGGCGATGCACTCGCCCATGGTGTCGCAATGGGTGTCGATGAAACGCATTTCCATAATCTTGTTCACCTTTCTATGATAAATAATATGGGACACTAAGATAATAAGGAGAATCACAGGGGATAGAGGTCGGCCAGAAGGTAGCGTTCTCCTCCGTCGGGGAGGATGGTCACCACGGTTTTTCCCTCCGCTTCTTCCCGGCAGGCCACCGATACCGCAGCGGCCAGAGCAGCGCCGGAAGAGATGCCGCACAAAAGACCCTCGGTGCGTCCCAGTTCCCGGCAAAGCTCCAAAGCGTCGGGGGTGCGCACCCTTATGATCTCGTCGATGAGGGGCACATTAAGGATGGGGGGCACAAACCCTGCTCCCAATCCACGGATGGCGTGGGAAGAGGGCAGACCGCCGGAGAGCACCGGAGAGTCGTTGGGCTCCACTGCCACCAGACGGCAGTCCATGCACCGGCTTTTGATGAATTCGCCACAGCCGGTGAATGTGGCTCCGGTACCGATGCCGCAGACAAAATAGTCCACCTGAGGCACATCCTGCAAGATCTCCGGACCGGTGCACCGGCGGTGGATCTCGCAGCCCTGGTCGTTTTCAAAGGGGGAGGGCATAAAGGCATTCAGTTCCTTTTGCAGCTGCCGGGCTTTTTCCAAAGCTCCCGGCAAACCCTCTCCACCTGGAGTGAGCACCACTTTGGTGCCATAGGCTTTCAGAAGCTGGGTGAGGGGAGGTTCCACCCCTTCCGGCATGACGATATAGGCCCGCAGGCTCAGAGCGGCGCAGGCCATAGCCAGGGAAATGGCGGTGTTGCCGCCGGTGGCTTCGATGACGGCACCACCAGGTGGGAGCTGTCCCTCCTCCATGGCGGCCAGCAGCATGGAAAACACCGCCCGGTCTTTCACCGAGCCGGTGGGGTTAAAGCACTCCAGCTTGGCTAGGATGGGGGTGCGGCAGCCGTAAAGGGCGCTGAGTTTTGTGAGACGCAGAAGGGGGGTGCGACCGGTCAGCTGAGCCACAGAATCGTAAACTGCCATAAAAATCCCCCTCCTTCTTGTGTAATTCTACTATTATTCTGAAATACTGGCAACTGCGGAAAAATATATTTAGAAAAAATGTAGAAAATCCAATTTCCAACTTGTTTAAAGTTATCAAAAATGTTAGAATACAGGTGTAAGAAAGAAAAGTAATTGGAGCCAGGGGGGTTTCAATTCTTTTTTCTATGTCGTCAAAGCAGAAGAAAGCTGAAAACGACGATTTTATTGCAGGAGGAATCGTTATGCACAAGAAGCTCTTTATCCCCGGTCCGGTGGATGTGCGTCCGGAAGTTCTGGCCAAGATGTCCACCCCCATGATCTCCCACCGCGGCAAGGCTGCCACGGAGCTGGGCAAGGATGTCTGCACCAAGCTGCAGAAGGTCTTCCAGACCAACAATGTGATCGTGCTGTCCACCACTTCCGGCTCCGGCCTGATGGAAAGCGCCATCAAGTGCTGCACCGCCAAGCGTGCCGCCGTTTTCTCCATCGGCGCCTTCGGCGACAGATGGTATAAGATGGCTGTGGCCAACGGCGTTCCCGCCGACAAGTTCCGCGCTGAAGACGGACAGGCCACCGATCCCAAGCAGGTGGACGAGGCTCTGGCCACCGGCAAGTATGACCTGGTCACCATCACCCACAACGAGACTTCTGTGGGTATCATGAACCCCATCAAGGAGATCGCTGAAGTTGTGAAGAAGTATCCCGATGTGGTCTTCTGCGTGGACACCGTCTCCTCCATGGGCGGCACCAGCATCCCTGTGGACGAGCTGGGCATCGACTTCTGCATCACTTCCACCCAGAAGTGCTTGGGCTGCCCTCCGGGAATGAGCGCAGCTTCCGTTTCCAAGAAGGCCTATGAGCGCGCCAAGACCGTTCCCAACCGCGGCCTGTATCTGGACATCGTGGAGATCTATGACAAGGTTGTCAAGGACGACAAGTATCAGTATCCCTCCACCCCCAGCGAGTCCCATATGTTCGCTCTGCAGGAAGAGCTGACCTACATGCTGGAAGTGGAAGGCCTGGAGAACCGCTATGCCCGTCATCTGGAGATGGCCGAGTATATCCGCGCCTGGGCTAGAAAGTATTTCGCCATCTTCTCCGATGAGAGATACCTGAGCCCCACACTGACCACCATCAAGAACACCCGTGGCATCAGCGTGGCCGACCTGAACAAGAAGCTGGCCGAAAAAGGCATTGAGATCTCCAACGGCTACGGCGATCTGAAGGAAAAGACCTTCCGTATTTCTCACATGGCTGACATGACCATGGACGACATGAAGCTGGTCACCTCCGCCATCGAAGAGGTCCTGGGCCTCTAAGCCATAGGGCAACCGAATAAAAAACAATATGCGGAAAGCAAGTGGCGAATGTTCTGCGTTCGCCACTTGCTCCATCCACCCCAATGAAAAAGGAGAATGCAATTATGATCCGTGTACTCGCTTCCGATGGGATGAACAAAGCGGCTGCTGCCGATCTGCGCGCCAAGGGTTATGAAGTTGTAGAGCAGTTCTATGAGCCTGAAGACCTGAAGAAGGAACTGGCCAACTATGATGTGCTGGTCGTTCGTTCTGCCACCAAGGTTCGTGAGCCCATCATCGATGCTGCTGTGGAAGCCGGCCGTTTGAAGCTGGTCATCCGCGGTGGTGTTGGCGTGGACAACATCGATGTGAAGTACGCCGAGAGCAAGGGCCTGAAGGTCACCAACACCCCCAAGGCTTCTTCCGACTCTGTGGCTGAGCTGGCTCTGGGCCATATGCTGGCCATGGCTCGCTATATCAGCATTGCCAATGTGACCATGCGGGAAGGCAAGTGGGAAAAGAAAAAGTATGAAGGTGTGGAGCTGGCTGGCAAGACCCTGGGCCTCATCGGCATGGGCCGTATCTCCCAGTCCATCGCCCGCAAGGCTGCCGCTCTGGGCATGAAGGTCATGTACACCGACATCTTCGAGATCAAGGGCCTGCCCGAAGAGTATGTGTGCGCCACTCAGGAAGAAGTGCTGAAGAACGCTGACTTCGTCTCCCTGCACATCCCCGCTGCCAAGGACGGCAAGCCTGTGATCACTGCCGAGCATCTGGCTATGATGAAGCCCACCGCTTTCATCGTCAACACCGCTCGCGGCGGCCTGATCGACGAGGATGCTCTGGTGGATGCTCTGGAGCAGGACAAGCTGGCTGGCGCCGCTCTGGATGTGTTTGCTAAGGAGCCCCTGCAGAACGAGCGCATCATGAACTGCCCCAAGATTTCCCTGACCCCCCATATCGGCGGTTCCACCAAGGAAGCTCAGGGCCGCATTGGCAAGGAGATCGTTGAGATCATCGAGAATTTCTTTAACAAATAAGGAGAGTACAAAATGGCAGTCGTAAGACCCTTCCGGGCGATCCGTCCCACCAGCGAACTGGCTGACAAAGTGGCGGCCCTGCCCTATGATGTAATGAACAGCGAGGAAGCCCGCCAGATGGTGGTGGGGAACCCCTATTCCTTCCTCCATGTGGACAAGGCGGAGATCGACCTGGATCCCTCCATCGACCACTATGACAAAAAGGTCTATGAAAAGGCCCGTGACAATCTGAACAAGATGATCACCGACGGCGTCTATATCCAGGACGAGAAGCCCTGCTTCTACCTGTACAAGCAGGTGATGAACGGCCGTCCTCAGGTGGGCATCGTGGGCTGCGCTTCCATCGACGATTACATGAACAATGTGATCAAGAAGCATGAGCTCACCCGGGCCGACAAGGAAGAGGATCGGGTCAACCATGTGGATTACTGCAATGCCAACACCGGCCCCATCTTCCTGACCTACAAGGCCAGAGGCGCCATCAATGCCATTGTGGAAAAGACCATGGCTCAGGCTCCTGTGTATGATTTCGTCTCCGACGGCGTGCAGAACACCGTTTGGGTCATCACCGATGAAGCCGACATCGAGACCATCGGCAAGGAGTTTGCGGCAGCTGGCGACCTGTATATCGCTGACGGCCATCACCGCTGCGCTTCTGCGGCCCGCGTGGGCAAGATGCGCCGGGAGCAGAACCCGGGCTACACCGGCGAGGAAGAGTTCAACTACTTCCTGGCTGTGCTCTTCCCCGATGAGCAGCTGTATATCATGGACTACAACCGGGTTGTCAAGGACCTGAACGGTCTGAGCGACGAAGAGTTCATGGAGAAGATGAAGGGCATGTTCCACATCAAGGAGTATTGCGGCGAAGGCCAGTACCGGCCCGAGAGCAAGCACACCTTTGGCATGTACCTGAACGACAAGTGGTATATCCTCACCGCTCATGGCGACATCTATGATCCCAACGATCCTGTGGATCAGCTGGATGTTTCCATCCTCCAGAAGAATGTTCTCGATCCCCTGCTGGGCATCAAGGACCCCCGCACCGACAGCCGTATCGACTTCATCGGCGGCATCCGCGGTCTGGGCGAGCTGGAGAAGAGAGTCCACGAGGGCATGAAGGTGGCTTTTGCTATGTATCCCACCTCCATCGAGGAACTGATCAACATCGCCGACGCTGGCAAGATCATGCCTCCCAAGTCCACTTGGTTTGAGCCCAAGCTGATGAGCGGCCTGTTCGTCCACCAGCTGTAAAAAGAAATCATTTCCCTCAAGGGAAATCAAAACTCCCGCCTGGAAACAGGCGGGAGTTTTTGCGTTTCGTTGACAAGATTATTTTTCTTGTGATAGGATGAAGAAAAAAAGAAAGGGGGGAGAACATGAAAATACTGCAAACAACGAAAGAGGATTTTTATGATTATAGAAATGGACGAAGCATACCGCTCCCTGGTGGTGCGGGATGTGGAAGAGGAATGGGTCGGCCCCTTGGTGGTGACCAGAGGACAGGTTTATGATACCCGGCATTGCCCCGGGCTGATCGCGGTGGAAGAGGGAAAGCTGACAGGCTATCTGCTCTATCTGCCTAAAAACGAAGAATGGGAGATCCTGGTGCTCCACGCCTTGGAGAAAAATCGAGGTATCGGCACCGCTTTGATTGACGCATTGTCCGAACAAATGAAGGCAGCCGGAGGGAAGGAACTTTCGGTGGTGACCACTAATGACAACATTCCGGCCATTCGCTTTTATCAGCGACGGGGATTTTCTCTGGGTGAAGTGGGATTCAACGCTTTGGAAGAGACACGAAAGATCAAGCCCGGTGTGCCTGAAATCGGATTGGAAGGGATTCGTCTTTCCCATGAGTTGGTGTTTTTCCGGCCTTTGTAAAAAAGGGGTGGCGATTCACCATATACTGGTTTCCTTGGATTTCTTGAGGGCAAATCGTGCTCATGCACGCTGCATCCCCAGTTTTGTATCGCTGAACAGTTCAAAATAATCATCACCGCAGCGAGCGAGGAGCAGTTTGTTGCGCTGGCCTCGTTGATAATATTCTGCGGCCCAATAATCGATGAGCATCCGTTCAGTGCAATATGGATTCTGGCTGTTGTAGATCTTCACCCAGGCCAGACCGGGCAGGCCGCTTCCAAACTGGGTTTCGTAAATCCAGCAGTCCAGCACCTGAAAGGCACCGGCGCATATTTGCCGGGTCCACTGCTTTTTTCGCTTATAGCTTTTTCCGATGGCGATCGCTCCCAAAGCTGTGGGAATGCCGATGAGTAAATTTACGATGATTGCCGGAGTTTCCATTGGATTCCATAGAAGAAAGGGCGGCAGCAGCATACTGAAGGCAATGACTCCGCAGAAAAACATCCAAAATCCCTGGATTCGCCGCTGGCGGGACAGTTCTTTCTTCACATACTGGCTGATCCGCTCTATTTCCTCCTCAGTGGGCGAGCGGAAGCCGGTCAATGCTGTTTGGGTGACCTGTTTCATGGGATAGTCCCTCCTTTTTGAACAGTGTGACTTTAAAAATAGAGGCGTCTGCGATTGGTGCAGGCGCCTCTGTTTTAAGTTGTGGGTTTTTCTGTTTTTTGCTGTTTTCTGGCATAGAGGCGCCGGAGCAAATACCGGGCCAGGAAGGCAGCCGCTGTGCCAAGCAGGATGCCACCCAGAACATCCGAAGGGTAGTGGACATAAAGATAAAGCCGGGAGAATGCCATGAGAGCGGTAAAGATGCAGGCAACGATCCCTGCCTTTTTGTGATAAAACAGCAAACTTACCGCTACCGCTGTGGCGCCGAAGGTGTGGCCGGAAGGGAAGGAAAAGTCCCTCAGCCGGGGCACCAGAAGCTGTGTAAAACCGTTGGCGTCATGAGGGCGGATCCGACCGATTAACGGCTTTAAGGTCAGATTTCCCGCCAGAAGGCAGAAGATCAGGGCCAGGGCGGCGTTGTGTCCTGCGCGGCGGGTTCTGGGAAAGCAGAGAAGCAGAGCGGCCACCAGAATATAGAACCAGCCGCCATTTCCCAAAATGGTGAACCGAGGGAAAAACCAATCCAGAAAGTCGCAGCGCAGATGCTGTATGGCATTCAAAATGCCATTGTCCAGAGAAAGAAGAAAGTCCATGTCCGCTCCTTAAAACAGTTGGATGGCGCCCAGCAGACCATAGGAGGCCACCGTCATGATGACACCGGCGGCAAAGACACCGGCGATAACGGCGGGCAATGCATACCGCATTTTCACATCCAACAGGGCGGCGATCAAAGAACCGGACCAGGCTCCGGTGCCGGGCAGGGGGATGGCTACAAACAGAAACAGGCCTACGGCGGAATATTTCTGCACTGTTACCTTATCGGCCTTTTTCATCAGCCGATCTTCCACTTTTTGTGTAAATCCGGCCAGCAGCCGGGTGGTTTTCAGCCAGGCGAAGATGGGCCGGGCCAGCAGGATCAAGAAAGGGACCGGCAGAATGTTCCCCAGGAAGGAGACCAAAAAGGCATGCTGCCAGGGGATGCCCATAGCGGCACCAAAGATGATGGAACCACGCAGTTCGATGAAGGGAATCATGGAAATGATGAAAAGCGCAAAGTCTTTACCACCAAACAGGAAAACATCAAAAATCCGCTGAATGATCTGATCCACAGTGTCTCTCCTTTAAAATCATGATGCCGCCCCGTTCAAGGGGTCGAATATAGCCATTATATAGGATAGATGGTGTTGATTCAACTGAGAATAAAAAATTTACATCTTCTTTCAATAAAGCTTCTGATAGAGATTGAAAAAGAAGCTGGGAGATGTTATACTAATAAACTATGGTGAAGTTACAAAAAAACCGCAGCGGTTTTTTCAGAAAGGAATCTTGCATATGAGCGATTTTGTGTTGAGCTGCTGCTCTACAGTGGATCTTTCCATGGAGCATCTGAAAAGCCGGGATATTCATTATATTTGCTTTCACTATTCCCTGAACGGGCAGAGTTATCCCGATGATCTGGGACAGACCATCCCCTTTGATCGGTTCTATCAGGCCATGGCCGATGGGGCGGAGACCAAAACATCCCAGGTCAATGCCGAGGAATATGTGGCCTATTTCACCCCTTTCCTGGAAGCGGGGAAGGATATCCTTCATGTGACGCTGTCTTCGGGAATTTCGGGCACCATCAATTCCGCCCATGTGGCGCAGCAGGAGCTGGCAGAAAAGTTTCCGGAGCGGAAGATCTTTATTGTGGATTCCCTGGGAGCCTCTTCTGGCTACGGCCTTTTGATGGATAAATTGGCCGATTTGCGGGATGAGGGCATGGGAGTGGAAGCACTGGCCCAGTGGGCCGAGGAAAACCGTCTGAATGTGCACCATTGGTTTTTCTCCACAGACCTCAGTTTTTATGTCAAGGGCGGTCGGATCTCCAAGGCTTCCGGCTGGTTCGGTACACTGCTCAACATTTGTCCGCTGCTGAATATGGACAATCAGGGACGCTTGGTCCCCCGCTTCAAGATCCGGGGAAAAAATGCCGTTATCCGTGAAATTGAAAAGAAGATGGAAGAATTTGCTCAGAATGGGAAGAATTATGATGGCAAATGCTATATCTCCCAATCGGCTTGCTATGAGGATGCTCGGGCGGTAGCCGATCTGGTGGAGCAGAATTTCCCCCATCTCAATGGCAAAGTGGAGATCAACAGCATCGGCACGACCATCGGCAGCCATACCGGCCCCGGCACTGTGGCTCTCTTTTTCTGGGGGAGCAAAAGGGGAAATTAATATTTTCATTTGGAAAGCCCGCCTGGCTCTGGCGGGCTTTTACTGTTTATTGATTTTTTGTGCTGTGCTATGCTATACTTTATAATCGAGGAAATATAGGGCGAAGCCCTTTTTGCATGACGCATCTCCTTCCGGGTTGGAGGTGCGATGGATCATTTTTGCCCGGGAAAGAGGAAAGGAAATGACAGAACAAAGTAAAATTCGTAATTTTTCCATTGTGGCCCATATCGATCATGGCAAATCCACGCTGGCCGACCGGCTGATGGAGGCCTGTGACGCTGTTTCCGACCGGGAGATGGAAGACCAGCTGCTGGACAACATGGATCTGGAGCGGGAACGGGGCATTACCATCAAAGCCCGGGCCGTGCGGCTCAATTACAAGGCCCAGGATGGGGAAACCTATGCCCTTAACCTGATCGACACCCCGGGCCATGTGGACTTCAACTATGAGGTGTCCCGCTCTTTGGCCGCCTGTGAAGGAGCCATTTTGGTGGTGGATGCCGCCCAGGGGATCGAAGCCCAGACCCTGGCCAACACCTATCTGGCGTTGGAGCATGATCTGGAGATCCTGCCGGTGCTGAATAAAATCGATCTGCCGGCCGCTGATCCTCAGCGGGTCAAAGGGGAGATCGAGGATATCATCGGCATTCCTGCGTTGGATGCGCCGGAGATCTCGGCCAAGATGGGGCTGAACATTCCGGCAGTGCTGGAGGATATTGTGCAGAATGTGCCTGCTCCCCAGGGGGATTCCCAGGCGCTTTTGCGGGCCTTGATCTTTGACAGCCAATATGACCCCTACCGGGGCGTCATTGTCTATTTCCGGATCATGGAGGGCACACTCTCCACCGGTATGAAGGTGAAGATGATGGCCACCGGCGGAGAATATGAAGTGCTGGAATGCGGTTATCTGCTGCCCATGGGCATGGGGCCCTGTGAGACCCTGACCGCCGGAGAAGTGGGCTATTTCACCGCTTCCATCAAAAATGTGAAGGACACCCGAGTGGGCGATACCATCACAGAGGCCGACCGCCCTGCAGCGGAGCCTTTGCCCGGTTATCGCCCGGCCCAGGCTATGGTGTATTGCGGCGTTTATACTGAGGACGGCTCCAAATATCCTGATTTGCGGGATGCGCTGGAAAAGCTCCAGCTTAACGATGCTGCTCTGTCCTTTGAACCGGAATCTTCTGCGGCCCTGGGCTTTGGTTTCCGCTGCGGCTTTTTGGGGATGCTCCACATGGAGATCGTCCAGGAGCGGCTGGAGCGGGAATTTGACCTGGATCTGGTGACCACTTTACCTTCGGTTATTTATGAGATCACCAAAACCGATGGTACAGTGGTGCGGGTGGATAACCCCCACAACTATCCCGATCCTGGTTCCATTGCCCTTTCCAAGGAACCTTATGCCAAGGTGTCCATCATTGCGCCGCCGGATTATGTGGGTAATATTATGCCTATGTGCCAGGAGCGGCGGGGCGAATTCAAAGATATGCAGTATCTGGATCAAAACCTGGTGGAGCTGCACTATCAGATGCCTCTGGGTGAGATCATCTATGACTTTTTTGATGCACTGAAAGCCCGCACCAAGGGCTATGCTTCCCTGGATTATGAAATGTCCGATTATCGGGAAAGTGATCTGGTGAAAGTGGATCTGCTGCTCAACGGAGAGCAGGTAGATGCTCTGTCCTTTATTGCCCATCGGGAAAAGGCATACAGCCGGGCCCGGCGGATCTGTGAAAAGCTGAAGGAAAACATTCCCCGTCAGCTGTTTGAGGTACCCATCCAGGCGGCCATCGGCGGCAAGATCATCGCCCGAGAAACGGTGAAAGCCATGCGGAAGGATGTGCTGGCCAAGTGCTATGGCGGCGACATCACCCGAAAGAAGAAGCTGCTGGAAAAGCAGAAAGAAGGCAAAAAGAAGATGCGGAGCCTGGGGAGTGTGCAGCTTCCCACCGAGGCCTTTATGGCAGTACTGAAGCTGGACGAAGAATAAGCACTTGGCCCGTGGCCTGAGCAGAGCGATGCTGCTGAAACAAAATAGCCCTGGTGAAGGCCAGTATGGCAGGCCGGACACCGGCCCTGGACGAAGAATAAGCACTTGGCCCGTGGCCTGAGCAGAGCGATGCTGCTGAAACAAAATAGCCCTGGTGAAGGCCAGTATGGCAGGCCGGACACCGGCCCTGGACGAAGAATAGGCACTTGGCCCGTGGCCTAAGCAGAGCAATGCTGCTGAAACGAAATAGCCTTGGTGAAGGCCAGTATGGCAGGCCGGACACCGGCCCTGCGGCCTGAACAGGGGAGAAAACGAGGAATTATGGGATTTCGCAAAAAACAGCTGCCCAAGCCGGCGATCCGGCAGAGCTTGGGTGTCTATATCCATGTACCATTCTGCCGGAAAAAATGCTCTTATTGCGATTTTTACTCCCGTCCCTGTAAGGATGAAAGTCTGATGGATCGGTATGTCCGGGCGGTGGAGCGGCATTTCGGAGACTACTTCCGGGGCAGCGAAAGTTTCGATATCGATACCGTTTATTTTGGCGGCGGAACCCCTTCCTTGCTGGGGAGCAAACGGCTGCGGCAGTTGCTCACCGCTTTGGAGAAAACCGGAGGCATTGCCAAAGGCGCTGAGATCACTGTGGAATGCAATCCGGAGAGCGTAGACAAAAAGATGTTCCGCGCTCTTTTCAAAGCAGGGGTCAACCGACTTTCCATGGGTGTTCAAAGTGCTCACGACGACGAGTTGTTGGCTCTGGGCCGTCTGCACACCTTTCAGCAGGCCCGTCAGGCGGTGGCCGAGGCCAAGGAAGCAGGATTTTCCAATATCTCTTTGGATCTGATCTACGGCTTGCCCGGTCAGACCATGGAACAGTGGAAAGATTCAGTGGAGCAGATCATCGCTCTGGAGCCCCAGCATATCTCTGCCTATGCTCTCAAACTGGAAAAAGGTACGCCGCTGTATGAAGAAAATCCGGAGCTGCCTCCGGAGGATGTGCAGGCCGATATGTACTTTTACGCAGTGGAACGGCTGGAGCAGGCGGGATTTGAGCAATATGAAATCTCCAATTTCGCCCAAAAGGGTTATCGTTCCCGGCACAACAGCCGTTATTGGGATTTGTCCCAGTATCTGGGCTTTGGCCCTTCGGCCCACAGCTTTTTCGGCGGCCGCCGCTTTTCCTTCATCGCCGATACCCAGGGATATATTGACGGTGTGGAGGGCAACGGCCCGCTGCTGGAGGAAGCCGAGGAAGTGGCCAGTTTCCATCGTCATGGGGAATACATCATGCTGAAACTGCGTACCACCGATGGGGTGGATGAAGAGGAGTTTTACCGTCGTTTCCGGCTGGAATTTACGCCCTATGCCCAGCGGCTGAGCAAATACATCCAGGCCGGCTACTGCCAAAACGAAGGAGGGGTGTGGCGGCTGACACCCAAGGGAATGATGGTGTCCAATGCGATTTTGACCGATGTGCTGGAAAGCGAACTGCTGTAAACCTGCTAAAAAGTCAAGCCCAAATTAAAAGAAAAGTTATAGGCAGGAAAAGGGCATAGCAAAACAGAGACGGCAAAGAGAAAATGAAAAATGGGGAAGAGGCTTGAAAAAATGAAGGATCAACACCGACGGGAAGGCTATGGTCTGCGGATCGTGCTGATGCTCCTGGGGCTGTTTCTGTGTGCCTTGGGCAGCGTGATCACCATGCGGGCCAATCTGGGCTTTACGCCATGGAATGTATTCCATCAGGGCATTCACAATGTGACGGGCATCACCATCGGCACCGCCAATACTTTGGTGGGAATGTTTATTTTGTGCATCGATCTTTTGCTGCGGGAGCGGATCGGATTGGGCAGTATCTGCAATATGCTGCTCATCGGCCCCTTTACCGATTTTGTCATCTGGACCGATGTGCTGCCCACCATGGACACCTGGTATACCGGTCTTTTGATGTTGGTGGCCGGTATGATGGTGGTGGGTTTCGGCACTTATCTTTATATCCGTTCCCAGTTCGGCGCCGGTCCCCGGGACAGTCTGATGGTGGCCACGGCACGGAAAACCCATTTCAAGCCTGGTTATTGCCGTATCGCCATCGAAGCCACTGTCACCCTTCTGGGCTTCTTTATGGGCGGGCCTGTGGGCCTGGGCACTCTGGTGGGCGCCTTTGGTCAGGGCTTGTGCCTTCAGTTGATCTTCCAGCTGACCCGCTTTAAGCCCACTGAGATCCGTCATGAGAATTTTGTGGACCTGTGGCGTAACCTGAAAAATGGACAGGCCGCTGGAAAGAAAATCGGATGAGGAAATTATATTCAAAACCGTCTGCCCTTTGGCAGACGGTTTTTTGCTGCGTGTACAATATGAAATTTGTAAACAAAAATATAATTTGCGAAAATAGTTATATAAATATCTTGACAAAAATTGAAATTGGGTGCATCATAAGCATGAGGAAAGCACAGGAGGTGCAAAATGAAAAAGACATTATATAGCCTGATGCTGTCGGAGGATGTGGTACGGGCGGTGGATGAACGGGCCCATCAGTTGGGTCTGAGCCGTTCGGGACTGGTCAACCAGATTTTGGCCCAAAACCTTTCCGTGGCCACCCCCGAGAGCCGGATCAACGATATTTTTCAGCAGATGGAGGCCTTGATGGCCCCGGTGAAAGAACTGGTGCCTTTTTTCGCACCCAATTCTCCCACCATGTCCCTGAAATCCAGCTTGGCCTATAAGTACCGGCCTACGGTGAAATATGAGGTGGAGCTGAGCCGGGGTGGGGAAGGAAAGCTGGGGGATCTGAGTGTGGTGTTCCGTACCCAGTCGGCCCAGCTCATCGCCGATATGACCGACTTCTTCCGCCTGTGGGTGGGCATCGAGAACGCGCACCTGGCTCCCTTGCTGGGGGCCCGGCTGGAATGTGCCCTTTACGAAGGAAAATTCCTGCGGCCCATTCCCCTGCCACGCAGCCGGAATTGCTCGGCCCAGGACATCGCCCAGGCCCTTTCCCAGTATGTGCAGCTGTTTGACCGGCTGCTGAAAGGATACCTTTCCGGGGATCTTTCTCCCCAGGATGTGGAAAAGGCCTATTGCGAGGATCTGAAAACCAGAACACTGTACCTTTAAAAATGAGGTGAAGAACAATGAATGCCAATCGCTATACACAGAAAACACTGGATGCCATCCGCACAGCCCAGCAGATGGCCCAGGAAAATCAGAATCAATATGTGATGCCGGAGCATCTGTTGTATGCCCTGGTGGATCAGGACGGCGGGCTCATCGGCTCGCTTTTGCGGAAGATGGGTGTGGATCAGGATGGCCTTGTGGCCCAGCTGGACACCATGATCGGGAATCTGCCCAAGGTCACCGGCAGCAACACCCAGGTGTATGCCGCGCCGGAAACCAGCCAGGCCTTGGATTTCTCCGAGAAGATCGCAGAGAAAATGGGCGACGGCTATGTATCGGTGGAACATCTGATGCTGGCCCTGTTGGACAAAGGCCCGGCTTCCTTGCGGAAGATGCTCTCTTCCCGGGGCGTGACGAAAGATCGGTTCACCCAGGAACTGGCCAAAGTAAAAAGCGGCCCGGTGAATTCCGACAACCCGGAGGACACCTATGACGCTTTGCAGAAATACGGCACCGATCTGGTGGAGCGGGCCCGCAGCCAGAAGCTGGACCCGGTGATCGGCCGGGATACTGAAATCCGCAATGTGGTGCGGATTCTGTCCCGGAAAACCAAGAACAACCCGGTGCTCATCGGCGAGCCTGGCGTGGGCAAGACGGCCATTGCCGAAGGGCTGGCCCAGCGGATCGTCCGGGGAGATGTGCCTGAGGGTTTGAAGGACCGGACAATCTTTTCCCTGGATATGGGTGCCCTGATTGCCGGTGCTAAATACCGGGGCGAATTTGAAGAGCGGCTCAAGGCCGTGCTGGAACAGATCCGCAAATCGGAAGGCAAGATCATCCTGTTCATCGATGAGCTGCATACCATTGTAGGCGCTGGCAAAACCGAAGGCAGCATGGATGCAGGCAATTTGCTCAAGCCCATGCTGGCCCGGGGTGAGCTGCACTGCATCGGCGCTACCACTTTGGACGAATACCGGAAATACATCGAAAAGGATGCCGCTTTGGAACGCCGGTTCCAGCCGGTGATGGTGGATGAACCCACAGTGGAGGATACCATTTCCATTCTTCGTGGCCTGAAAGAACGGTATGAGGTTTTCCACGGCGTGCGCATCCACGACAATGCCCTGGTGGCGGCGGCCACGCTATCCCATCGGTACATCACCGACCGTTTCTTGCCGGACAAGGCCATTGACCTGGTGGACGAAGCCTGTGCCATGATCCGCACTGAGATCGACTCCATGCCAGCTGAGCTGGACGACCTGCGGCGGAAGATCATGCAGCAGGAGATCGAGGAAATGGCCCTGAAGAAGGAAGAAGATCAGCTGTCCAAAGACCGTCTCCAGCAGCTGGCCAAGGAACTGAGCGAGGAGAAAGACCAGTTCAATGCCATGAAAGCCCGCTGGGAGGCCGAAAAGAGCGGTGTGGATCGGGTGAAAGAGCTGAAGAGCCAGATCGAGCAGATGCATGGTCAGATCGAGCAGGCCCAGAACAACCTGGAATACGAAAAGGCCGCCAAGCTGAAATACTCCGATCTGCCTGCGCTGGAAAAACAGCTCCAGCAGGCTGAAAGTGAAAGCGAAAAGCACACCGAAAATACTCTGGTGCACGACACCGTCACCGAAGGGGAGATCGCCGACATTGTAGCCAAATGGACCGGTATCCCGGTAAGCCGTCTGATGGAAGGAGAACGGGAGAAGCTGCTGCACCTGGACGAAGTGATCCACAAACGGGTGGTGGGCCAGGATGAAGCGGTGCGCCTTGTCACCGAAGCCATCCAGCGTTCCCGGGCTGGCATCGCCGATCCGGGCCGGCCCATCGGCAGCTTCCTGTTCCTGGGCCCCACCGGTGTGGGCAAAACCGAGCTGGCCAAATCTCTGGCCGATTGCCTCTTTGACGATGAACACAACCTGGTGCGCATCGATATGACCGAATACATGGAGAAATTCTCGGTGTCCCGTCTCATCGGTGCCCCTCCGGGATATGTGGGGTATGACGAGGGCGGCCAGCTCACCGAAGCAGTGCGCCGCCAGCCCTACAGTGTGGTGCTCTTCGATGAGGTGGAGAAGGCCCACCCCGATGTGTTCAACATTTTGCTTCAGATCCTGGACGACGGCCACATCACCGATAGCCAGGGCCGGAAGGTGGATTTCAAAAACACCATTATCATCCTCACCTCCAACCTGGGCAGCCAGGAGCTGTTGGGCGGCATCAGCCAGGACGGGGAGATTTCCGAAGGGGCGAGAAATGCCGTGATGAGTCTGCTGAAGCAGTCCTTCCGTCCGGAGTTCCTCAACCGCCTGGATGAAGTGGTACTCTTCAAGCCTTTGACCAAGGAAAACCTGACAGGCATCATCGACATTCTCATGGCCGGTCTGAAAAAGCGGCTGGCGGATAAGACCCTGGCCCTGGAAGTGACCGCAGAGGCCAAGGATTTGCTGATTCAGCGGGGGTATGATCCCATCTATGGCGCCCGGCCTTTGAAGCGGTATCTGCAAAGCAGTGCCGAGACGCTGATCGCCAAATCCATCCTGCGGGGCGACCTGCCTGCAGGCAGCACTTTGGTGCTGGATGTGGAAGATGGAGAGCTCACCTGCCGGAAAAAGTAAAGAAAAAAGGACCCGAGAGGGTCCTTTTTTTAAGCTGTCGAAAACCTGTATCGCAAACAAAGAGGGTTTTCCCTACCTTTCATCAATCCGCAAAAAGCCGCGACCTGTGCGTGGCTTTTTGCACTTCTCAAGGGGCAAGTGTGCGCCAAAGGCGTGCATGCAGCCCCTTGCAAAAATTCGAATAAGTGGCCGGAGGCCACTTATTCGATATGCTCAAAGGATCCGAGAGGGTCCTTTTTTTATGTGCGAAAAGACGGAAAAGACCAGGGAGAAAGGGTATGGTAAAGGAAAGGGCCGGAGAAAGGAGGGAAGATAAGCCGGCCTGGAAAGGAGGAGAAAATGGATATACAGTATAAGGCCTGTGCACCGGAAAATTATACCCGGGGCCGGAAAGAGCCTGTTCGCTACCTGGTCATCCACTACACGGCCAACGATGGAGATACCGCCCGGGGCAATGCCGCCTATTTTGCAAGGGAAAACGGGGGACATACATCGGCCCACTATTTTGTGGATGAAAAGGAGGTGTGGCAAAGTGTAAAAGAGGGGGATACTGCCCATCACTGCGGGGCCAAAAGCTATCGCCATCCCCATTGCCGCAACCATAACAGCATCGGTATTGAACTGTGCAGCCGGAAAGGGGAAGGGGGATATGTTTTTCTTCCCCAGACGGTGGAGCGGGCCGCTTTGCTCACCCGTTCGCTCATGGAAAAATACGGCCTGGGGCCGGAACATGTGCTGCGTCATTACGATGTAACGGGAAAAAACTGCCCGGCCCCCTTTGTGGAGCAGCCGGAAGCATGGGCAGATTTTCAGAACAGATTGCAAGAGGAGGAATGGGAAATGGAACTGCCTGCATGGGCAAAAACGACCTATCATTGGCTGGAAGAAATGCCGGATTGGGCTAGAAGCTCGGTGAGCAAGGCCGTGGCCCAGGGCGTGATCGACACCAATGAGGACAACTCGGTGACCCTGCCTGGTCTGAACCTTCAGACCATTGTGTGGATGGACAGGGCGGGATTACTGGACAAAAAGGAGGGATGATGGATGGATAAACTGTTGGAAGTGAAAAAAACGGTCACCGCTTTGATGGCGGCTCTTTCGGCCTTTTTGGGCTGGATGGGCTGGCTGGTGGTGCTCTATGCCGTGAGCATGGGCATCGATTATCTTACCGGCAGCGCTCTTGCGGCCAAAAACGGAGACTGGCAAAGCCAGAAGGCCCGGGAGGGGCTTTGGCACAAGGCCGGCAGCATCCTGGCAGTGATCGTGGCCGCCTTGGCCGATTTTCTGCTGGGATTGGTGCTGAAAAACCTGCCTTTGCGTTTGCCGTTTACCTATACCGTGCTTTTGTGTCCGGTGGTGCTGGTGTGGTATATCCTCACCGAAATGGGAAGCATTGTGGAAAATGTGGGAGAGATGGGGGCGAAAGTTCCCGCTTTTCTCAAAAACATCATTGCAGTGCTCCATACCGGTGTGGAAGAAAGTGGGGATAAGCTGGTGGGGAAAAAATAAAAAACAGGCGCGGAGCATAGTGAAGTGACCCCCAAAAGTTAGACAATATTTTGAAGTAAAAATTGTTCAAGCAGCCGAAAGGGCTTGCTGTCTGTGAATTGCAGGCGGCAAGCCCTTTAGCTTTGCCTTGATCCTGTGGTTGTTGTAGTAGTCCAGATACTCAATGAGCTCCTGTTTGAAGTGCTCCATGGACTGAAATTCCTGCAGATACAATAGTTCACTTTTGAGCAGCCCAAAGAAATTTTCTATCACAGCATTGTCCAGACAGTTCCCCTTACGGCTCATGCTCTGCCGGATGCCTTTCTCTCGGAGCATCCGTTGATACTGTTTATGTTGGTACTGCCAGCCCTGATCAGAATGGAGAATCAGGTTTGTTCCGGCCGGGATCTTTGCAAACGCCTCGTCCAGCATGGTGGTTACCATGCTGAGCACAGGACGATCCGATATGGTGTAACTAACCAGATCGTTGCTGTGCAAATCGAGAATCGGGGACAGATAGAGCTTTTCTCCGAACAGGCTAAACTCCGTCACATCCGTGACCCATTTCTGATTCGGCTTTTCGGCGCAGAAGTCCCGATTTAGCAAATTTGGTGCAATTTTGCCTACTTCTCCCTTGTAGGAGCGATACTTCTTCATCCTGACACGGCAAACTAAGCCCAACTCCTTCATCAGCCGCTGGACAGTCTTGTGGTTCAGAAAGAATTTACGCTTGCGAAGCTCTGCCGTGATCCGGCGATAGCCGTACCGACCCCTGTTTTCGTGGTAAATTGCTGCGATTTCTTCCTTAACAGATGCATATTTGTCTTCTCTCTGCATCTGCTTCAAATGATAGTAGAAAGATGCACGGGGCAGTTGAGCGATTGAGAGCAGAATACTGAGTGCGTGTTTTTGCCTTAGCTTTTGAACTACCAGCGTTTTTTGTGCTGGCGTCGCTCGTCTTCCAAAACCAAGGCTTGCAAGTTTTTTAGGTATTCATTCTCCGCACGCAGCCGCTGAACCTCTGCCAGCAGATCTTCTTCTACATCCTTTGGCAGATGCTTTGGCGGACGGCCTTTACTTTCGCGGCCGCGCCGTTCGATGGCGAACCCTTCCGGCCCTTCTTCCAGGTAGATTCGCTCCCATGATTTGATTCGATCTCTGCTGTTTACCTCAAATCTACGGCAGGTTTCGCTGTAACTCAATTTCTCTTTCTGCATGGTTTCAATCACCAGTTTTTTGAATTCCGGCGTATATCGTTTATTTGGTACTCCTTTTGGCATAGCAAAACACCCCACTTGTTAGATAGTATACCATACTGTCTAACAAATGGGGTGCAGTTCATTTTCACTCCCGGGCCTGTTTTTTTATTCTTTTCGGTATTTCTTGGGGGTGAATTTCTGTTTGGCCAGGCGTTTGGTCATTTCCAGCTGGTTTTCCAGGCTGGCCCGCAGCAGCTGGCGGGTTTCCTCGTCCAATGGCTCGCCGTCGAACATCAAACCATCTCCGGCCTCTTCCAGCATGGCCAGGGTTTCCGACAGCTTTTGGGCCACATCCCGCACCGGCGGATCGTCCGGTAGGGGAGCCTGCCCCGGGGCCTCCACCAGCTGGGCCTTGGTAATGCCGAAATATTGGGCCAGCAGCTGGATTTTGTCAATGCGGGGATAGGCATTGCCGCTGATCCACTCGCACACGGTGGAATAGGGCACTTGCAAAGCGCTGGCGATTTCCTTGCGGCTGACGCCCAGCCGGGCCATTTGCCGTTTGATGTTTTCACCCATGATTTTTTTATTGCCCAGATCGTTCATACAATCAACCCCTTGGTGCAATTATACGATATTATCGTATGAACTGCAAGAGGACAATGAAAAAATACGATTTAATTGTTGACAAAACGATTAAATCGTATTACAATAAATGCAAGATCAGAAAAGGAGTGAAGAACAGATGGCATTGACATTGCGTGCGGCCCGGATCAACAAGGGCCTGAGCCGTCAGGAGGCGGCAAAACTGCTGGGGGTGGGGGTTTCCACCATCGGCAATTACGAACGGGGCGTTTCCTATCCCGATGTACCGGTGATCCAAAAGATGGAGCAGGTGTACGGTGTACCTTATGCGGAGATGACCTTTGGAGGAACCCAGGAGGGAAAAAAGGATGGAGGAGAGTAAACAACTGCTTTTTCAGGCAGCAACATTGTGGGAACATATCGGGGAAAGGCGGCTCTATGTGGGCCCGGAAGGAATGATGGTGCCGCCGGAAACCTTTTTTGATGCGTTTTCCTATTGGGAGGACGGCGGCCAGCAGCTGGAGGACGGCCGGCGGCTGCTCCATACCAAACTCCAGGGAGTGCCGGTTTATTGCTGGGGCAAGGTGAGTTGAGTCCTTGGGGAAATCATTGCAATCTCGTTTTTCCCTTGCTACAATCAAAGCAAAGGAAAAGGGAGGAATGGCTATGGAAACACTGCATTTTGCCCATATCAGCGATACCCACCTCACCTGTGGAGGAAGCAGCCCCTTCATGCAGCGGGTGGCCCGGGAGGTTCGGGACCCCTGGGACAATCTGAAGGACTGCCTTTGTCAGCTCCAGGGGAAAGCATTGGATTTTGTGCTGCTCACCGGCGACCTTGTCCACGAGGGAGAGGAAGAGGACTATAAGGCGCTGAAAAGATTGCTGGAGGAAAAACTGCCGGGAGTTCCTTTGTGCTGCGCCATGGGGAACCATGACCATCGCCTGGCCTTCCGACGGGGGTTTTTGGGAGAGAATACAGAGGACGCCGGTCCCTATCTGGCCTACACCCAGGTGAAGGGATTGGGTATTATTACATTGGATTCCCCCTACCTCCATGGGACAGACGGCACACTGCCTCCGGATCAGCTGGAATTTTTGCGCAAGTCTTTGGAGCAAAAAACGCCCCGGGGAAATATTGTCATTCTCCATCATCCGGTGGTAGGCCAGCAGCCCTGGGGGCCTATGGAAGCGCCGGAAGAATATTTTGAGCTTTTGGAAAATGGAAAGGTGCGGGGCGTTTTTGCCGGGCATCTCCATTGTTCCTTCCACGGCTGGCGGGGAGGCGTGCCCCATTACACCGCCGGTTCTCTGGCCTTTGGCATCGATATGGAAGAGCACAGAGCGGTGTATACCGACCAGTGGTGCTATCACCTGTGCCGCATGGAGGGGGACGGAACTGTGTCCTTCTGGCCGGTAGCCCTGTCACCTAGTCGTCAGGTGCTCCAGATAAAACCTATGGGATCATGAAAAAAGATTCCTCGGAAATTTCCGAGGAATCTTTGAGCGTGTCGAAAAAGTGGCTTAGGCCACTTTTTCGAGTTTTTGCAAGGGGCTGGCGGAGTGCCTCCGCTCCCATACTGCGCTCCCGCGCCGGGCCGGTTGTACGCAGAAAAGCAAAGGAAGTATGGCCGTCCGGACACCGGACCAGCGGGGCGCCCCGCCCTTGAGAAGTGCAAAAAGCCACGCACAGGTCGCGGCTTTTTGCGGATTTATAGGGGTAGGGCGGACGACCCTTTTTGTTATATAGGTTTTTCGACAGTCTGCTTTCTTTTTGTCCCATCAAACCGCCTTTTGTTGACAAGGCCCCGGGGGCGGTGTAAACTAAAAAATGAATACATGGGCCTTTGTGGCTCTGAACCCAGGAAAGGGGAAGACCGATGAAGGCTCTTTTCAAGAAAACCTCCGGCAGTGCCGGGGCCGATTGTTGGCTGTTGGCCCTTCTGCTGGCGGCATTTTTTTTGTTCCAGCTGCCTCGACTGGATCAAGCGCCTTGGGAAAATTACGATAGCTGGCGCCAGACCGATACCTATACCATTGCCCAGAATTACGCCCGGCTGGATATGAATCCCCTGCGGCCCCAATTCAATTACGACGGGCCTGGGGACAACTATGTACAGCTGGAACTGCAGGTGATGCCCTATCTATCGGCTTTGCTGTTCAAGGCAATGGGGCGGGAGCCCTATTGGGTGCCCAGGCTGATCAGCCTGCTGTTTTTCATGGGTTCGGCGGTGTTTTGCTATGGCATTGGCCGCAGATTGCTGAAAAATCGTTGGGCGGCTTTTGGGGCTTTTGCTGTTTATCTGGTCATGCCCATCAGCTTGCTGTACAGCCGGGCCATCATGCCGGAAGCGGCAGCGTTGTTTTTCTATACAGCTGCCATCTATTTCTTCCTCCGCTGGTATCAGGGCGGAGGAGGGGGCGCTTTGGCACTCTCCGGGGTGATGATGGGCTTGGCCATTATGGAAAAGACGCCGACAGCTTTTGCCGGGCTGATGATCCTGGTGCTCTTTTTCAAAAAAAGAGGGCTGCGCAGCTTTAAAGACCCCATGTTTTATGGCTATGGAGCGCTGTCTTTGGGCCTGCCTCTGCTTTATTATTGGTATGCCGGACAGGTGGCCACCTTTACTTTTGTATCGGGGATCGCAGAAAAGCACATTTTGAAAAGTGCCTTCACCGCCATATTCACTTCCCAGGCATGGGAGTTTTTCCAGCGGGAAATGCCCTTGTTTTTCAGCTGGCCGGTGCTGATTGGAATGGTGCTGGGAGTTTTGTGCTGCCTGAAGCGAAAAAACCTGCCTCTTCTTCTCTGGACGCTGTCCATGGCGTTGGAGACCGCCACCATTGTGGCCGTCATCCGGTTCGGATATTATATGGTGTTTCTGGCGCCGCTGTTTTCCCTTTTGTGCGCCGCTTTGCTGCTGGAGGTGGGAAAAGCGATTCCCAAAGCCGGAGCGGTGCTGGGGTGTGTGCTGTGCGCCGCCGTATTTTATCACAGCCTGACGGTAGCCTGGCCCATGGCGTCTGTCAATGAGACCATTACCGCCCAGGCTCAGGTGATTCAGAAGGTGACCGATGAGGAAGATGTGCTGGCAGTGGCCTCGTCGGATCCGGTGCTGCTGGGCGCTTGCCAGCGCATGGGCTATCGGGCCAATCTCCGGTATTACGACTATATTCCGCAAGAGCCGGAAGAGGAGCTTGCCTATTTCCTGGGCCATGGCGTTCGGTATTTTGTGGTTCCGGGCGGCGTGATTCCGGGGGAAGATGGGGAAGAATACCTGGAGCTGCTGCAGACCCAGTATCCTTTGGTGTACCAAGGGGAAGAATGTTTGATTTTTGACCTGGAGGGGAAAGTATGATGGCACAACTGCGGGGGGCTTACGAAAAGCTGCCCCCGATTTTGAAATATCTCCTGATATCCATTTTTGTCACGGTGGTGGATGCGGCCATTGTGTGGGTGCTGTCCATCCGCATGGGGGTAGGGCTGGGGATCGCCAACACCGCAGGGGTGGTAGTGGGTCAGGTGATCCACTATGGTCTGGCTTCCGGCCAGGTGTTTGACATGGAGTTCGGCACAGTGGGAGCGGTGATTTATTTCGGCACCTTCCTGCTGGGACTGCTTTTGGCCAACTGGATCATCACCACTGTCTTTGCCCTGTGCCAGGGGATGATGGGGAAAAATCTGGCCTTTCTCGTTTCCAAAGGATGTTCCATCGTGGGACCGTTTTTCGCCCTCTATTTCCTGCGGAAAGGTTTGTATGCTTGTGTGAAAAGGAGAAGAAGCAAATGAATACATTGTTTGCCTGCCTGCCCTGTTATAACGAAGAAGAGAACATCATTCCTCTGACCCTGGGTTGGCTGGAGCAGGAAGAGGTTCTGAAAAAGGAGGGATTTTCCCTTCAGGTGGTAGCCATCGACGACAAAAGCACCGACAGCACAAAGGAAAAGATCAGCCAGCTGGAGCGGGAACATCCCCAGGTGCATCTGGTGGCCCATGAAAAGAATATGAACCTGGGCGGCGGTGTCAATACGGCGGTGACCTATTTTCTCCAGCACGGCGTGCCGGGAGATTTGTGTGTGTTGATGGATGGGGACAACACACATGACCCTAAGTATGTCCATTCCATGATCCAGGCGGTGCGCCGGGGAGCCGATGTGGTCATTGCTTCCCGTTACCAGGGCGGCGCCGAGGTTCACGGTGTGCCCCGTCACCGGCTGTTTCTCAGCGATGGGGCCAAGCTCTATTATTCCCTCATGCTTCGGGTGCCCAAGGTGAAGGACTACACCTGCGGCTATCGGGCCTATACCTACCAGAGCCTTCAGCGCGCCCGGAAAAAATACGGGGACAAGCTGATCACCCAGCGCTCTTTCGCCTGCATGATGGAGCTTTTGTACAAGCTCTACCGCAGCGGCTGCCGCTTTGACGAAGTGCCGTTCTCCCTGCGTTATGACAACAAAGGCGGGGAAAGCAAAATGCGGGTGCTGCGCACCATGAAGGACAGCCTGAAAACCGCCTGGCAGCTGCGTCGAGGAAAAATCTGAAAAGTGCAAAAAAGATCCGGCCTCATGGCCGGATCTTTTTTGGCCCTTTCGGGGCCAGTGAAACAATATGAGAAACAGAAAAGAGAGATGAAAGGGAAAAGAGTGTGAAGCGGGAGGGGGGATCCCGCAGGGGGTTGTTCTCTTCACCCTGATCACAGTTTATATTCTAACGATCAAATGTAAAGAGTGCATACACTTTTTTTAAATAAAATTTGAACAATCAAACTTCTTCATGGGGAAGCATATCAAAGAGCTTGTAAATGTCCCCTGCGCCCATGGTGAAGATCAGATCCCCCGGGCGGGCCTGCCGGCGGATGAATTCCGCAGCTTCGGGAAGGGTGGGGGTGAAAACGGCGCCGGGAATCCGATCGGCCAGGCTTTTGGAGGAGATATGGTTTACATTGGTCTCCCGGGCGGCATAGATCTCGGTGAGCACGGCGATGTCCGCATAGGAAAGGGCTTTGGCGAACTCTTCAAACAGGGATTGGGTACGGGAATAGGTGTGGGGCTGGAATACACAGATCACCCGGTCATAGCCCATGCTTTTGGCCGTTTTCAATGTGGCGATGATCTCGTCAGGATGGTGGGCGTAATCATCGTAGATCACAGCTCCCTGGAAGGTGCCTTTCCGCTCAAAGCGCCGGCCTACGCCGGTATAGCCGCCCAAACCAGCGGCAAAGGCTTTGCCGGAAACGCCCAGGGCATGGCAGGCTGCAGCGGCAGCCAGGGCGTTTTTCATGTTGTGTTCTCCAGGCACCTGAAGGGTGGCCCGGCAGTAAAATTCTCCAAAGCAAATGATATCAAAGGAATAATACCCCAGGTTCACTTCCACATTCTGGGGATATACATCCCAGCGGGGTTCCAGACCAAAGCGGATGATCCGCCGATTGCAACCGGTTACGGCTTTTTCCACATGGGGATCTTCGCCGTTGGCCACCACCAGACCTTCCTTCTCCGGCACCAGACAGGCAAAGCGGTGGAAGCTGTGGATGATATCATCGGTGCTGCTGAAAAAGTCCAGATGATCCCGTTCGATGTTCAGCAAAATGGCGATGGTGGGCAGAAAGCTCAGAAAAGAGTTCCGGTATTCACAGGCCTCAGCCACAAACAGATCCTTGGCGCCGATGCGCAGGCTGCCGCCGATCATGGGCAGCTCGCCGCCCACCATGACGGTGGGGTCCATATGTGCGCAAAGGAGCACCTCGGTGAGCATGGAGGTGGTGGAGGTTTTGCCGTGGGTACCGGCCACGCAAAGGGCGTGGTTGTAGCCTTGCATCAGAAGGCCCCAGGCCTGGGCCCGTTCCAGAACGGGAAGGCCCCGGCGATGGGCTTCTTCAATTTCCGGGTTGGAATCGGGAACGGCGGCAGTGCGGATGACCAAAGCGGCATTCCCCAGCTGCTGGGCGCTGTGGCCGATGTAAACGGTGATATCTTGGCGGCGGAGCATGGCCACGGCGGGGGAGTGATCCCGATCACTGCCCTGGACGGTGGCGCCCATCTGCTGAAGAAGGCGGGCCAAGGCCCGCATGGAGACGCCGCCGATGCCGCAGAGATGAATGACTTTGTGCTCTTCGATCAGTTGTTTCAGGTGCTGATAGTTCATATGTTCTCATCCTATTCACCCTGCCCAGGGCAGGGATGGAGTATTTTTTAAAATGAAAAGGCAAGCCAGAAAAGAAAGGGACTGGCATAGTCCGTTTTTGCGTTCAGGCAGACTCTGGCCTTAAAACCTCACTTTATTATATAGCATTTTCCATAGAATATAAATAGAAATTTTCATAGAGATGGTGGAAAAGTAAAATCTCCCCTTTCTCCTATACAAAAAAATACGAAAATGCTATAATGAACTGGAATGGAACGGAGAGAGGGGAAAACCATGAAAACCTTGATTTTGACGGTATCCACCGGATGGGGGCATACGGCCACGGCCATGGCCATCGAGGCCCGTCTGCGCCAGATGGGCGGTGGTGCCCATACCATCGATGTATATAAATATATCAACAACTTTATTTCCGAAACTCTGGACAAAAGTACCGCCATTTATACCAAGGTGGCCCCTGATATCTATCGGCTGGTTTACGATTATCTGGAAGGCGGCGTGGAGGTGGATCAGAAGAACATCTTCAGCCTGGTCAATCGGCTGTGTTCCTATAAGCTGGCCCGTCTGGTGGAGGATTACGATCCCGATGTGATCGTGTGTACCCATGTGTTTGCCGCCCAGCTGGCCAATGAGCTGAAAATGCGGGGCAAGACCCGGGCCCGTATCGTGGGCATTGTCACCGATTATACCATCCACCCTTACTGGGAAACAGTGTCCTGTGTGGATTATGTGGTGACGGCCAGTGAAGTGCTCACCTACCGGGGGGTCAAACGGGGGATTCCCGAACGGAGGATTAAGCCTTTGGGCATTCCGGTGCATCCCAAGTTCAATGAAAGCCTTTCCAAAGAAGAGGCCCGGAAAAAACTGGGGCTTTTGCCGGAAGGGGATGTGGTGCTGATGATGGGAGGCGGCCTGGGCTACGGCCTGGCGGCCAGCAAGGTGGAGCGGCTGCTTTATCTTCGTCATTCCTTCCAGCTGCTCATCGTCTGCGGCAAAAACAAAAAGCAGCGGAAGCAGTTTGAAAAATACCGGCAGGAGCACGGCTTTGAACATCTTCATGTATACGGATTTGTGGACAATGTGCAGGAGATGATGGATGCCGCCGACATTCTGGTGAGCAAACCCGGCGGCCTGACGGTGAGCGAGGCCCTGGCCAAAAAGCTGCCCATGGTGGTGGTCAATCCCATCGCCGGGCACGAAGAGCGGAACCTGGAATTTCTCCTCAACTGCGGCCTGGCGGTCAGCGCTACCAAAACATTCCCCCTGGATGAAGCGGTCAATCTGCTTCTGAGCATCCCCCGCCGTCGGGAGGAGATGCGTCGGGCCATTGAAACAGTGGCTAAGCCCCATGCTCTGGAGGACATCTGCCAGTTTATCACCACATTGCAAGTGCCGGGCCATGCTGCATTATAAACCAGAATACAAAAAGCCGCCGGAAAAACCGGCGGCTTTTTGCTGCCCTGGAAGAAATGCTTATTGACAAAATATATTATTTGATATATAATATTGATAACAAAACAGAAAGCAGGTGATTCCATGACATTTCAGCTGGGGGCCGCGCTGCTGGACGCCTGTGTGCTGGCGGTGCTCTCCCGGGGGGACGCTTATGGTTATGTGCTGACCCAGCAAGTGCGCCAGGTGATCGAGGTGTCGGAAACCGCGCTGTATCCGGTGCTTCGCCGCTTGCAGAAGGACGGATGCCTGGACACATATGACCAGCCCTATCAGGGACGGAACCGGCGCTATTATCGGGTTACCCCCCAAGGCGTGGAGAGGCTGGAAGAATACCGGCAGCAGTGGCGTCTGTATAAGAGCCGGGTGGATACGATTTTGCTCAAGGAGGGGCACGAGAATGACGAAGGATGACTTTCTCACCACATTGCGCACATTGATCCAGGATATGCCTCCGGAGGACCGGAGGGATGTGATGAATTACTATACCGAGTATTTTGAAGACGCTGGCCCGGAACGGGAGCAGGAGGTGCTGCGTCAGCTGGGAAGCCCTGAGCAGGTGGCACGGGAAGTGCTGGGCGGAGGCTTTGCACCGGCCCGGGAACCTGCAGGCGCACCGAAAAGGAGCCGTGGACTGATCTCGGCCATTGCCATGATCTGTGCCGCTCCCATTGCGCTGCCGTTGATGGCCGCCGGGGTGCTGGTGGTGTGCTGTATGGCTCTAGCCGCACTGTTGTGCGTAGGCGGACTGCTGGTGGCTGCCGTGGCCGTGGTTGTTATGGGTGGGGCCAGTATGGGAGCAGCGCTGTTTACCGGTGGTCTGGGAAGCGGCACCGTGCTCTATTTTCTGGGAAGCGGGCTGGCTCTGCTGGCTTTCGGTGTGTTGTTCGTGGCTCTCTTTGTTCGGTTTGGTATTTTTTGTTTCCGGAAAATCACCGACTGGGCCAGTGATTTTGTGAATCGGAGGAGGGTTCGGCAATGAAAAAGGGCTTTCGTAACTTTGTACTCCTTTGCGTAGGCGTGGGAGTGGTGGGCGTCGCCATGGCGGCGGCCGGAGCGGCCATGGGCGGCCAGACTAGCCTGCGCCTGAACCGGCCGGGGGCCTCTTTGGAGATCACCCCCTGGGGAATTAGCTTTTCCCAGGGGAGCAGCACCAGTCATGGTCTTCTGGACGGACTGGATGAAATGCTGGATGCCTTGGACGACCTGGACAAAGGAGATTTTATGAGCCGCATCCCCGATGGGGATGACGATTGGAACCTGATGGGAGAAGATGCAGTCACCCGGCGGCAGCTGGAGGAGTTTGGATCGCTCAAAGTGGATGTGCGCCAGCTTCCGGTGGAAGTGAAGGAGGGAGACGGGTTTGCCATCGCCTGTTATGGAGAAGAGACGGTGGATGCTGTTTCCTACACTTTGGACAATAGGGAGCTGACGGTGAAGCAGCAAAGAGACCTGACCCAAATGGGCGGACATAAAGTGGTCATTACCATGCCGCGAAACAGTGCTATGGAAGAGATCAATATCCAAAGCGACAGCGGAGCAGTATCGTTGGAGCTGGAGGATGACATTCTGGCCACCAGCATCACGGTGCAGACCCAAACCGCTCCCATGAGTGTGGATGTGAAAATGTGTACCGCATTGCTGCTGGAGACCCAGTCGGGAGCCATTTCCCTGGAAGAAGAAAACATCGGCACGGCCAGGGTGAATGCGGTCAGCGGCGCCATATCGGTGGAAGGAGCCTTGCTGGGGCAGCTGGAAGTGACAAGCCAGAGCGGTGTCATCAATGTGGATGTGGATGGACGCCAGGAGAATTATACCTATACCTGTTCTTCGCAGGGTCTCGTGGCGGTGAATGGGAACCCGGGCAGCACATCAGGAGGCCAGGGGCATAACACCGTTCATCTGCAAAGCCAGACCGGCCTGATCAATTTGGAATTTGACGATTGAATATAGCTTAAAATTTTGGGAGAGGTTCCTGAACTTCAGTTTGCCGAAAACTTATCTGATTAGGGGGGAATGTTTGTCCACTCCCTCATCAATTTGTAAAAACCGGCGACTTGTGCGGCGGTTTTTACACCGATCAAGGGCCAAGTGTGCGCCATAGGCGTGCGCGCAGGCCCTTGCAAAAATCCGAAAAAGTGGCTTTTGCCACTTTTTCGGCATGCTCAAGCGCGGGGAACCTCCCGCGCTTTTTCCATGAGGAGGCCCGGTTGCGAAGGGAAAGAGGGCATGGTATACTGGAGCGGATATTTGCCCTTACGCTGGAAAGGAGGGGCTTTGCGATGCCCCAGCGATTTGATGTGATTTTTTGGGATTTTGACGGTACTTTGGCCCATTCCCGCCATTTGTGGACCAATTCCATCTGTGATGCTTTGAAACAGGCCGACCCTGAGACAAATATCGGTTTTGATCAGCTGCGCCCTCTGACCCGCACCTGTTATCCTTGGGATCAGTCGGAAGAGAATTACCACCGTTTGCAGGGGGCGGAGTGGTGGAACTATATGGAAAAGCAATTTGCCCGGGCCTATGAGCAGGCTGGTGTGAAAACAGAAATCGCCCGAAACGCCGCGGCTCGGGTACGGGGCGAGATTCTCCGGCCGGAAAAATACCATTTGTTTGAGGATACCTTCTGGGCGCTGGAATATTGCCGCAGAGAAGGCTGCCGGAATGTGCTGCTTTCCAACAATTATCCGGAACTGGAGGAAATCACAACCGTACTGGGTCTCACTCCCTTGCTGGATGGTATGGTGGTTTCCGGGCAGGTGGGCTGGGATAAGCCCCGGCCGGAGATCTTTCACCTGGCTTTGGAACAAGCCGGCAAGGGAGCCCGGTGCCTGATGGTGGGAGACAACCCGGTGGCCGATATCCAAAGGGCCAGAAACTGCGGCATTCCTGCGGCGTTGGTGCACAAGGAAGCCGATTGCGGTGCCGATTCTTGCAGTGATACTTTGCGGGGACTGGTGGAGCGGATTTTTGCTCCGGCCGGGGTTTCTGGCACATTTTGATAAAATTTCCCGGGGAATTCTATGGAAGATGGCAGATATCCCCGGCGTACCCTTTCTGCTATACTGTTTCCAAAGGGGGAACAATCAGAAAGGGGGGGACCGCCTGTAGGCGGAAAATATGAAAAGAGGAAGAATGGGAAGTACAGCGGTGGACATGACTCAGGGAACGCCCTGGAAACAGATTTTGCGCTTTGCCTTGCCGCTGCTTTTGGGAAATTTGTTTCAGCAGCTATACAACACGGTGGACGCCGCTGTGGTGGGCAATTTTGTGGGAAGCGAGGCCCTGGCCGCCGTGGGTACCAGCGGCCCGGTGATCCAGCTGCTGGTGGGATTGTTTTTGGGTATGAGCCTGGGTGCTGGTATTCTGATCTCCCAGTTTTTCGGTGGAAAGGTCTTCGGCAATATTCAGCGGGCGGTGAACACCGCCATGCTTCTCACACTGACCTTGGGACTTTTGGTCACAGCCATTGGTCTGCCCCTGGCTCCGGTGATCCTGCGGGCTTTGCGGGTACCGGAAAAGGTGTATCCCATGGCGGTGAGCTATTTGCGGGTGATTTTCTGCGGCGTCACTCCCATGATGTTTTATAACATGGTGGCCTCCATTCTCCGGGCTTTGGGCGACAGCCGCACACCCTTGGTGGCCTTGGGCATCGCCAGCATCATCAACATCATTCTGGACCTGTTCTTTGTCATCGTCTGCGGCTGGGGCGCCGCCGGCGTAGCCTGGGCCACGGTGATCGCTCAGACCCTTTCGGTGTTTTTCAGCGGCTGGCGGTTGCATCATATGGAGGAATACACCCGACTGTCCCGGGATTTCATCCACCCGGACCTGCATATGCTGGGGCGGATGGTACGCCTGGGTTTGCCCTCGGGTATTCAGCAGACGGCCTTTTCCGCTGGAATGATGCTGGTGCAGAGCATGATCAATTCCTTTGGTCAATATGTGATGGCGGCCTATGTGGTCACCATGAAAGTGGATGCTTTCTGCGTCATGCCTTTGATGAGCCTGGGACTGGCCATGACCACATTTACCGGGCAGAACATCGGTGCAGGGGATATCCTACGGGTGGAAAAGGGCTGCCGTCAGGGGCTGTTGCTGACGGTATCCATCACCGGCGGACTTTCGGTGCTGCTGTTTTTCTTCGGCAAATACCCGTTGATGCTCTTTACCCCGGAGCCGGAGCTGCTCCGGGAAGGGATGCATCTTTTGCGTATTCTCTGCCCCTTTTATTGGGTTATTGCCGTCAGCGATCTGCTCACCGGCGTGATGCGTGGATCAGGAAATACCATCATCCCCATGATCAATTCCATGATCTGTCTCTGTCTGATCCGTATCCCGCTGATGTATTGGCTGGTTTCTCTGTTCCATAGTGCCGATGCTTTGTATTACAGTATGGTGATCGGTTGGTGCGTGGGGGCCACCTTTATGAGCCTGTTTTACAAGTTCAGCCCCTGGCGCCGCCGGGCCTTGGAAAAATACCAAAAAGATCAGCAGCTGTTGGCTGAAAAATAGGGAATGGTTTGTCAAAAGCCGCCGGGCCGCAGTGAAGTGACCCCAAAAAGTTAGACAATATTTTGAAGTAAAAATTGTTCAAGCAGCCGAAAGGGCTTGCTGTCTGTGACTTGCAGGCGGCAAGCCCTTTAGCTTTGCCTTGATCCTG